>JBCBSA010000552.1:0-500 GCA_039819425.1 Planctomycetota bacterium | reverse complement strand
CCAAAGAACGCTTCTTCTCCCACCGCAACGCTTTCGGTCAGTGGGACCCCAAGAACCAGCGCCCCGAGCTGTGGAACCTCTACAACGGGCGCGTCCACAAGAACGAGAGCATCCGGGTGTTCCCCCTGTCGAACTGGACCGAGCTCGACGTGTGGCAGTACATCCACCTCGAGGAGATTCCCATCGTGCCGCTGTACCTGTCACAGAAGCGTCCGGTGGTCGAACGCGACGGCGTGCTCATCATGGTCGACGACGACCGCATGCCGCTCGAAGAGGGTGAGAAGCCCGAAATGAAGAGCGTCCGGTTTCGGACCCTGGGCTGCTACCCCCTGACGGGCGCGGTCGAGTCCGAGGCCGCCACCCTGCCCGAGGTCATCCAGGAGATGCTCCTGGCCACCAAGTCGGAGCGGGAAGGTCGAGTCATCGACTACGACTCGTCGGGTTCCATGGAAGAGAAAAAGAAGGAGGGATACTTCTAATGTCCCACCAGTCCGATCTCA
>JBCBSA010000551.1:0-502 GCA_039819425.1 Planctomycetota bacterium | reverse complement strand
CATCAAGCCCAACCCCACCTCCATCGAGTCGGGCACCTACAACCCCTTCAGCCGCCCGCTGTTCGTCTACTGGAACGTCGAGAGCCTGAAGAAGCCCGAGGTCGCCGCCCTCGCCGAGTTCACCATCGACGTCGCCCCGACCGCCGCCGAAGAGGTCGGCTACGTCCGCCTGCCCGAGTGGGTCTACGACTCGATGCTCGACCGCCTCGAAGACCAGGTCACCGGCTCGATCTACTACGACGAGAGCCACAACAGCAAGAAGGGCACGCTCAAGGAACTGCTCAGCAAGAAATAACCCCCCCGGAAGCTCCGGAAGAAATGATCCCGGATCGTGATGGATCCGGGGTTGCGAAAGCCACCCATTCGGGGCGGCACTTGACGGTGCCGCCCCGATTTTCCAAGACCGCCTTCCAAGGGAAATTGGGGTTTGGCGCATCGAGCCCCGGGTCAATGACCCGGGGCGGCCCCCGGTGGCTCACCGGGGGCTAAATCCGTCAAACGA
>JBCBSA010000550.1:0-503 GCA_039819425.1 Planctomycetota bacterium | reverse complement strand
CGGCGAAGTCGAAGGGCTCGGCGCTGTTTGGGTGCCGCGCACTCTGCCACCGCCTCCGCGACCGCGGCATCCTCGTCCGCCCCCTCGGCGACGTGATCGTCCTGATGCCCATCCCCGCTACCCCCCACGACGTCCTCACCGAACTCGTCGACCGCGTCGTCGAAGCGATCCTCGAACCACGACCCACCGTTTAGCCCCGGCTCAATGACCCGGGGCGGTGCCGGGATACTTTGGCTCTTGGTGGGATGGGCGTCCCGCCCGTCGTCAGCCCGAAGGGCTGAATGCCAAACGACTTCGGGCTCCGCCCGAACGACGGGCGAGACGCCCATCCCACCAAAGGATCCCACTGCCCCCGGGGCCGCCCCCTCGTCCCCCTCGTCATCGCTTGTTAAACTCTCTCGTTCGGCCAATCGCCCGCGGCCTGCTACCCCGCTCTCGCGTTGGCACGCTTATGGACCTGTCCGGCTACCAAACCACCGGCTTCTACGACGAGCTCATCGACG
>JBCBSA010000549.1:0-503 GCA_039819425.1 Planctomycetota bacterium | reverse complement strand
CACCGCCAGTCGCACGTGCATCCCGAGGCGTTGCACTGCATCGGCTATGGCGATGGCGGTGGCGGTCCGACGGCGGAGATGTGTGAGCGGGTCCGTCGGCTCGGGGATCTGCAGGGGATGCCGGCGTCACGGTGGGGGACGATCGAGGGTTTCTTCGAGCGGCTCGAATCGAAGAAGGCGTTGCTGCCGACATGGCAGGGCGAGATGTATCTGGAGTATCACCGGGGGGTGCAGACGACGCACGGCAACCTGAAGGCGGCGTTTCGTGGTTTGGAGCGAGGCTTGCAGATTCACGAGGCGGTGCGGTGCGTCACCGGCGGCGGGCCCGTGGGCGATCACGCCTGGAAGCGGCTTGTTTTCTCGCAGTTTCATGATTACATCCCCGGCAGCTCGATCCAACGGGTATATGACGAGGGGGTGCCGGAGCTGGAATCGCTTGGCGAGGGCGCGGTGTCGGCGGCGGCGGACGAGCTGTCCGTGGGGGGTGATAGCACGGCGGGTCC
>JBCBSA010000548.1:0-503 GCA_039819425.1 Planctomycetota bacterium | reverse complement strand
AGACATGGATCGTGGAAAACGAATACAGCACCCCCTCGGGCCCCACCTCAACCACATCCCAGCCGGCGTCGTCCGAGAGCGGGAACATCCACTCGCCCGTCTGTTCTCGCCGACCGGCCCGCAAGCGGACCGCGTCGCCGGCTTCGACAAACTGCGACTGATCCCCCGCCTCCAGGTCGGGGATAGGCAGAACAGAACTCGGAACGCTGGCGGAATCAGGCATGACGCAGTTGGCGGCTCGCGAACAGCGAAAACAAAACGAAACAATGTTTTGCTAAACGGAACACTCGAAATCTAACTCCACGTTCTTCAGCAGTCAAATAACCGGTAGTGGGATACTTCGGTGGGATGGGCGTCCCGCCCGTCGTTCGGGCAGAGCCGAAGCGGTTTGCATTCAGCCCTTCGGGCTGACGACGGGCGGGACGCCCATCCCACCAAGAGCCAACGTGTCCCGGTACCCAATAACCGGCCTGCCGCGGCGACCGGCCGCCGGAAAGTCGCTG
>JBCBSA010000547.1:0-505 GCA_039819425.1 Planctomycetota bacterium | reverse complement strand
CGGCCGATCGGCTTGGTGAGATCGAGGTGCGGCTTGTCGAGGACTTTGATCGCCGCATCGCGCGCCGCGACGCGCTGCATGATCTGGATACCGTCCATCATCGAACGGGTCGCCCCGTACCATTCGGCGACGACCAGGACGTGACCGTCTCGGCCAGCAGCGACTACGAGAAGTTCGGCGTGGCCGGCACAATCTCGGGCGCCGCCGCCGCGTCTCAGGACAGCCTCGCGGTCGCGGCCGCCCCGGGCTTCGACCTGACGTTCGTCGAGAGCCGGGACGGCCGACGCAAGCCGCTGGTCGAGGCGTACATCGGCGACGAGGCCCTGGTCTCGGCGACCGGTGACGTGATCGTCGAGTCCGACAGTGAGGAGACGGTGACGTCGATCGCGGCGGGCATTACCGGCGGGGCCGCCGGCCTGGCCATCGCGGTCGAAGTCAACGCCGCCGCGCTGCAGGTCTGGGGCGGGGCGAGTTCGTACATCGGCGACAACGCGACCGTCGCGGC
>JBCBSA010000546.1:0-505 GCA_039819425.1 Planctomycetota bacterium | reverse complement strand
GCAGATTTCACAGATTCAAGGCAGGATTCACGCACGCCCCCGTTTAGCGGGCGAGCCCGCTCGCCCCCCGCCTTGAAGACAGGTGACCCCCCAATCTAGCCCCCGGCGAGTCGCCGGGGGGCGGGTTTACAGACGCGCCCCAAACGCGCCGCAACGCCAAGCAAGCGTCACCACGCAACCCGCTTTCCCCGCCCCACGCTTGCCTCACCACGCCTGTAAACCACCCCGGGTCATTGACCCGACGCTAAAGAGAACCACGCCTCACGACACGCCTCACGACGCGCTTCGCGCATGACCGCGCCGGGCTCACACCTCACCGCACACGATGATTCGCGCGTCACGTCATCCCCACCTACATATGCAACCTCCGGGCCGACACGGCCCGGCTCGCTGCCCCCACACGTCTCCTATTCCTCTCCGCCTTGAACCCCCTTAAAAATCTGTGCCATCTGTGTAATCTGTGGAGTAAAGTGGAGTAAAAATGCGAGCGTGGCGCGCACAATTC
>JBCBSA010000545.1:0-505 GCA_039819425.1 Planctomycetota bacterium | reverse complement strand
AAGATCGTTGGCCTCGCCGCGTATGGCGACGCGGAGAAGCTCGCTCCCGTCTTGCGTGAACGCGTGCGCGTCGTTGACGGCGACGTCCACATCGCCGGCGCGATGGATCTCGCCTTCGTTCGTACCCTCGCCGACCGCTTCGCCAAGCGCGACGTCGCCGCCGCCTATCAGCTTGTCCTCGAAGAGATCGCCCAGGACCTCGCCAAGCACTGGTTAGCCGAGACCGGCCTGAGAAATATCTGCGTCAGCGGCGGTGTCCACGCCAATGTCAAGCTCAACCAGCGCCTCCGCGAAGTCCGCGGCGCCGCATCCGTCTTCGTCTACCCCAACATGGGCGACGGCGGTTGCGCGACCGGTGCCGCCTGGCTCGCACACGACCCCGCCGAGCTGAAAAACCTCACCACCGACAACGTCTACCACGGCCCCGACTACACCGAGCCCCAGATCCGCTCGGCCATCGAAAAAGCCGGTCTCGATTACGAGACTCCCGACGATATCCACGACG
>JBCBSA010000544.1:0-506 GCA_039819425.1 Planctomycetota bacterium | reverse complement strand
CGACCTCGCCCGCCTCCCCAACGACCAGACCCTCATCGTCTCCGGCACACGCGCCGTCTACCACGCCACCGCCCCACAGATCCCCAACCTCCTCCGCGAGATCGGTCGGCTCCGAGAAACCTCTTTCCGCCTCGTCGGCGAGGGCACCGGCAACGCCATCGACCTCGACGAGTTCGACCCCTACTACCACCACCTCTTCATCTGGGACAGCAAGCTCCAACGCGTCATGGGCGCCTACCGCATGGGTGCCACCGACGAGATCCTCCCCGAGCGCGGCAAGAACGGCCTCTACACCTCCACCCTCTTCAGATACAAAACCAAACTCCTCAAAGAGCTCTCACCCGCCCTAGAGCTCGGCCGATCCTTCGTCCACCCCGACCACCAACGCAGCTACGGCACACTCCTCATGCTCTGGCGCGGCGTCGGCCACTACTGCCTCAAATACCCCCGCTACAAAAACCTCTTCGGCCCCGTCAGCATCTCCAACCGCTACAACTCCCTCTCCC
>JBCBSA010000543.1:0-509 GCA_039819425.1 Planctomycetota bacterium | reverse complement strand
CGCAGCTTCTGCGCCAGCACCCCCGCCGCCATCAGCCCCCCCGCCGTGTTCAGCCCCAGCCACACCCCCAGCACCGGCGGCCCCACCGGCGACACCGGCCCCAGCCACCGCAGCATCCACCACCACCACACCCCCATCACCACCCACGACACCACAAACAACCGCCCCCAGGACGGCGGGGTTGCTGGTGTTGGTGTTTCCGCGGCCGGGGTGGGGGTGGTTGAGTTGGGTGGCGTTGGTGCCGGCGGGGGTGGCGGCGGCGCGGACGCCGCTCGCTGCCCAACGCCCCTCCCCTCCACCAACCGCCCGCCCGGCCCCGGCTCGCGCCGGAGCACCCCTGCGCCGCCGCTGCACGCGGCGGCTCGGCCCGTCGGCCCGCCGCGCGCCCGGCAGCGGGCCGCGGCACTTGCGTCCTCCGCCCCCAGCATGCGCGGCGGTTGCTTTGGCGCGCCTGCGGGCCCCCCACCAGGCCTGCCGGCGCTTCTCGTAGTCTTGCTTGTGGCGGTGGG
>JBCBSA010000542.1:0-509 GCA_039819425.1 Planctomycetota bacterium | reverse complement strand
CTTAGAAAGAGTCCGGAAGATAGAAATCAAGCAACCCCGCATCTCGACCCGCCCTGAGCGCCTGTGGCTCTCCGACCACGAACGTCGCGCCGTAGTCGTCTAAGCGGGCAGCGACGAAGCGTTCGGGCTGCTCCTGGTGGGAGAGCATGCCGTTGAGCAGGGCGAGCATGGCCTCCACGCCGTCGGTGTCGACCTCCTGCAGGAAGTCGAGGGTGTAGCGGTGGCCGTCGAGGTAGGCGACCGCGCGGCGGCGCATTCCCGCGCCTTCGGGGTCGACCATGATGTGGAAGGTCGCGCCTTCGAGCGCACCGGTGAGATCGGCGAGATCGTGCAGGCTCCAAGCCTGGTCGAACACATCGCTGTAGACCCCGGTCCCGGTCACGAACGCTCGGCCGTACCGGACCATGACGTTGAGCGCGTCGATGCCCTCGACGCCGAACGGGGCCGCGCGGTCGACGGAGGCCCCGATGAGGCCCAAGCGGTGCAGCTCGATCTGCGTCGGCTCCGAG
>JBCBSA010000541.1:267-511 GCA_039819425.1 Planctomycetota bacterium | reverse complement strand
TTGTAGTTGAGCTGCACCGTGTGCACCGTCTTCAGCTCGCCCAGCTCCTCGGGGAGCTCCGAGAACTGGTTGCTCTTGAGGTCTATCTCCGTGAGGTTGGGGATCGCCGACTTGACCGCCGCCGCGAAGCCCGCGGGCAGCTTGCTCAGGTTGCATTCTGCCAAGTGGAGGCGACCGCTCCTCTAGCCCTCCGCAATAATCTGCTTCCACCGCGCGCTGCCGCCCGCCATGATGTGAGACCGCG
>JBCBSA010000541.1:0-257 GCA_039819425.1 Planctomycetota bacterium | reverse complement strand
GTGTGGCACAGGCCAAGGAGGGCCCCCGCGACTTTCGAGCTCTTGCGCGCGGGTCCAAAACCGAAAGAGCCGAGCTACGCCAGTCATGCGCTGCGCGGCGCTGCTCCGTGCAAGCGCGTCTGGCGCCTGCCCGCACGCGAATGCTCTGCCCGCCACCACAACCTGCGCCGGCGCACCTTGTACTGCACCACCACACCACCACCACCACCGCCACCACCACTACCAATCGTACGCGAAGGCTCGCCAAGGTTGGTACG
>JBCBSA010000540.1:0-512 GCA_039819425.1 Planctomycetota bacterium | reverse complement strand
CCATGGCGCCGAAGAGCCTGCACAGCTACCGGCGGTTCATGGAGGAGTACCTCTTCCAGCACATCGACAACAATCCGGCCAACACACATGTGCCCGACGGCACCGTGCCGCTGGAGCGTATCGAGGAGTATTGCGCCGAGTATGAGCAGCGCATCGCACGAGCAGGCGGGCTTGACCTGCAGCTGCTCGGCATCGGGCGCACCGGTCACATCGGGTTCAACGAGCCCGGTTCCAGCCGTGACTCGCGCACGCGGCTCATTACGCTGGACAAAGTGACACGGATGGACGCCGCGAGTGATTTCTTCGGCGAATGGAACGTGCCGCGGCGTGCGCTGACGATGGGCGTCGGAAGCATCCTCGATGCGGCCCGCGTGGTGCTGATGGCGTTCGGAGAGCACAAGGCGCCGATCATTCAGCGGGCGGTCGAGGGCGAGATGACGAACTCGGTCGCGGCGAGCTTCCTGCAGCAGCACCGGCGTGCCCGATTCGTGCTGGACAATGCCGCAGCCGCG
>JBCBSA010000539.1:0-515 GCA_039819425.1 Planctomycetota bacterium | reverse complement strand
GATCGCTTTTTGAATATCGGCGGGGTCGACAAGCCCGGTCTGAGGATCGCAGGCGACGCGGGCCTGCTTGATCTGGCCGCGGGCGACGAGTTCGTTGTAGGGCCGTAGGACGGAGTTGTGGTCGAGATGCGTGGTAATGACATGCGGCTTTTCGCCACGCAGGATATAGGGCCCGAGCACGCCGCGGATGGCGATGTTGAGAGCGTCGGAGGTGTTGAGGGTGAAGACGACGTTGCGCGCGTCTTCGCCGTTGAAGAGGGTGTTGAGGCGCTCACGGCATCCGAAGAGGAGGTCGCCGGCTTCACGCGCCTCGGCGTAGGCGCCGCGGCCCGGGCTTGCGCCGAGGCGGTTGGCGTAGTCGGTCATGGCGTCGAGGACCTCGGGCGGCTTGGGGAAGCTGGTGGCCGCGTTATCGAGATAGATCCGGTTGGTCCGGGCTTGAGAGGATGTTGAGGCGGATGGCATCGACGTATTGTAGCGGTGAGTCTTGGCGCGGCCTGCCGGTGGCGATACAT
>JBCBSA010000538.1:0-515 GCA_039819425.1 Planctomycetota bacterium | reverse complement strand
CACCGACACGTGCTCCGCTCGCGTCGGGCTGATCCCCCCGAACCGGTTGGCCGACGGCGCCGCCACCGCCCCCGGAAGCGCCCCCGGAAGCACACCGCCGATCTCGGCGATCAGCCGCCGCGCCACCGCGTGCCCCGGCACCCGCACCCCCACCGTCTCCAGCCCCGCCGTCACGATCCCCGGCACCGCCTCCGTCTTCGGCAACACCAGCGTCAGCGGCCCCGGCCAAAACGCCCCCGGAAGTGGTCGCGCCGCTTCCGGGACCCGCTCCCGGTCGACCAGAGACCACGCCGCGTCGGCGTCGGCCGTGTGCACGATCAGCGGGTCGAACCGCGGCCGACCCTTCGCCTCGAACACCTTCGCCACCGCCGCGGCGTTCCGCGCATCGGCCCCGAGGCCGTACACCGTCTCGGTCGGGAACGCCACCGTCCCCCCGTTCCGCGGCTCCCCGAAACGGGCGGCTCCGCCGCACCCGCTGGACACGGGGGCGGGATGGGTGAGTAGACTCGAAGTCA
>JBCBSA010000537.1:0-516 GCA_039819425.1 Planctomycetota bacterium | reverse complement strand
GACGGCGTCGTCGATGACATCAACGGTATTCGCCAGCCCGGGCACCAGCTCGAGGCGGTGGCTCAGCACCAGGCGCCAGGCGGGCGATGTCGTCGCCGGTCACATAATCGCGGCCTTCGAGGGCGGCGAGGGCCTGGAGGGCCGGCAGCATCAGGACCAGGCTGCGGGTGGAGCAGCCTTGGAGCACGCGTTCGTCGTCACGGACGGCCTGGGCGATGTCCACGAGCGCTTCTTGGATGCGCGGGTCGATGGCGACGTGATCGTCGATGGCGCGTCGGGCTTCGATCACCTCGGTGCGGGTGACCCGGGGTAGGTCCATGCGATCGATGTCGCGGCGCGAGCGCCAGGTCGAAAGCACCTCCAGCTCGGCGTCGCGATCGATGTGCTCCATGCGAATCTTGAAGAGAAAGCGGTCGAGCTGGGCCACGGGCAGGGGGTAGGTGCCGGCGAGGTCGAGGGGATTCTGGGTGGCGATCACGAAGAAGAGGTCGTCCAGGGGGTAGGTGACGTTATCGA
>JBCBSA010000536.1:0-517 GCA_039819425.1 Planctomycetota bacterium | reverse complement strand
GAATCTTAACACTCTCTTTGCCATATTGTTACAAGGGAGAGTGAAGAATGGCTGTCACAGTCGCACCAATCGCGGCTCCTACGGGGGTCGGTTTGTTCGGATCCGCATCGCTGGGTGCCGGATTGCGCGCCGGCCTCGGCGCCCTCGAGAACAGCGACAGGGCTCTCAAGCAGATCGCCGAAGCGCGTGAAGCGGCCATCCAGGCCGAACGCGATCGGGCCGAACGTGTTGCGCAAATCGCCCGGGCTCGGGATCTTGCTGGTCTAGCCGACGAAGCGGTGGAACAGACCGATGCGACCGAGCAGCCGGATCGCGGCCCGTTCGCGCGATCGGTCCTGGAGGCCGCGTCGCGTAGCACTCCGTCGACGAATGAAGCGCCGGCGCCCGACGCGGAAGCGACGGGCCGTGGCGGTGTGCTCGACCTGACGGTCTGAGTTTCTCGAAATTTTAGCGGTTCCGGGCGGCTCTGCGTTGACAGAGGCAGCCCGGACGTCTTGAATTTCTGCAATGCAAAAAA
>JBCBSA010000535.1:0-517 GCA_039819425.1 Planctomycetota bacterium | reverse complement strand
ACGCCCCGCCCCGCTGGTGATCCAGCTCGCCTCGGTACCGATCACGCGCTCCACCGCGCCCCGGAGTTCGATCGTCCCCTCGACGTCCCAGTCGCCGTTGGGCAGGTAGACCGTGCGAGCGCCGGAGTCGATCGCCGCCTGGATCGCGGCGGTGTCGTCGATCCCGTCGTTGGCGACGCCGCCGAAGTCGAGCGGGCTCACCCAGTTGGCGATCGGCTCGTCGAAGGTCTCGGGCGTGTCGCGGATCGGCAGGCCGAGTGACGTGTCGGGCGTGTTCTCAAACTGCTGAAACGTTCCGCCGCGGCTCGAGAAGCTCGGCCCGGCGTACCAGTACTCGTCGATGTAGCCGTCGGGCAGGCCCGTGTTGCCTTGGAACGCCTGCGTCTCTCGCGACACCGCCGCTGCGTAGCCGCTGGTCGTCACGTCACGGATGTAAACCTGAGGCACAAAGTTCCGCATCCGGATGGCCGTCTGGTTGGCGGCGTCGCCCGTGCCGGTGAACGTCCCGCCGATCAGC
>JBCBSA010000534.1:0-517 GCA_039819425.1 Planctomycetota bacterium | reverse complement strand
CTCCCTGCAGCCGTGCGGTTGTAGTAGGGCCAAAACAGAAACTGGTCGCGGCAGAAATGCCAGACCTTCATCAGATGCGTGCCTTCCAGATCGGGCCCGATCTCGCGGGCGTAGCGCTCCAGAACCTCGGCCTGTTCATCGGCGGCGTAGAGGCCCATGCCGTCGAGGATCAGCGCATCCACGCGCTCGGGATGGGCGATGGTGATTTCCATGGCGATCGAGGCGCCGGTGTGGCTGCCATAGAGCTGGAACCGGCCGTCGAGCAATTGGTCGATCGCCTCAAAGGCCAGCGCTGCGAGATCGTTGATCGACGGCTGCGGCACTGCCGGTGGGTCGGAGTCCCCGTTTCCGGCCGTATCAGGTGCCACAACAAGACGATCGCGGGCCAGCGCCGCGATCAGGCCGGACAATTGCTTGGACGAACCCGGCGAGGCATGGATCATCACCAGCGGCAGCCTGCCGCCCTGGATGCCCGCACGCCGAAAATGCATCTGTCCATGCGGCAGGCTGACAAAAC
>JBCBSA010000533.1:0-518 GCA_039819425.1 Planctomycetota bacterium | reverse complement strand
AGCAAGTTCCCCGTGGTCCGCGACCTGTGCGTCGACCGCGGGCGGATGTTCAAGGCCCTCGAGCGGGTGAAGGCCTGGGTGCCGGTGGACGACTACAACGACCGGGGCGAGGGCCCCAAAGAGCCCCAGAGCCGCCAGGAGGTCCGCTACCCGCTGTCGGAGTGCATGACCTGCGGCTGCTGCGTCGAGGCCTGCCCGCAGTTCGGCAAGGTCGAGGTCCCCAGGCACGCCGGCGAGTCGGACGAGACCTACGAGGCCCGGCAGGACGCGGCTTACAGCCAGGAGTTCGTCGGTCCGGCGGCGATCAGCCAGGCGATCCTGTTCAACGACCACGGCACGGGGAAGATGATCGCCGACGACCGCATGGAGGCCCTCACCGGCCCCGGCGGCATCCAGGCCTGCGGCAACGCCCAGAACTGCGTCGCCGTCTGCCCGAAGTCGATCCCGCTGACCACCTCGATCGCCCGCGCCGGCCGGCAGGCGACGGTCTACTCGATCAAGAAGTTCTTCGATCGCTG
>JBCBSA010000532.1:0-519 GCA_039819425.1 Planctomycetota bacterium | reverse complement strand
CATCCGCCGCGCGAGCAACTTCAACACCCAGCGCATCGACCACATCTACATCGACCCCCACGTCCAGAGCGGGTCGCTCAAGCTCCACTACGGCGATCTCTGCGACGCGAACAACCTCGGGAAGCTGATGCACGAAGTGCAGCCCGACGAGGTCTACAACCTCGGCGCCCAGTCCCACGTGAAGGTGTCGTTCGAGGTGCCCGAATACACCGGCGACGTGACCGGCTTGGGCGTGGTGCGGCTGTTGGGAGCGATCCGCGAACTCGGCCTGGAGTCGCGGTTCTACCAGGCGTCGTCCTCGGAGCTGTTCGGCAAGGTGGTCGAGACGCCGCAGTCGGAAACCACGCCCTTCTACCCCCGCAGCCCGTACGCCGCCGCCAAGGCGTACGCGTTCTACATCACGCAGAACTACCGCGAGTCGTACGGCATGTTCGCGGTCAACGGCATCCTGTTCAACCACGAGTCGCCCCGCCGCGGCGAGACGTTCGTGACGCGGAAGATCAGCCGCGCGGCGGCGCG
>JBCBSA010000531.1:0-525 GCA_039819425.1 Planctomycetota bacterium | reverse complement strand
GAACTCACCGCCGTACCCGCCGTAGCCGAACTCGGTGGCGTTGGGGTCGGGCAGAGGGGGCAGCTCGAAGGGCGGACGGGGCACGCGGATGACAAGGTCGACGCCGCGGTCGGAGTTCCAGGCGTCTTCGGCCGGGGTCTTGAGCCACTCGCCGTCGACGACCTCGCCGTCCTGGGAGTTGCCGCCGTTGGGGTCGCCGTCTTCGAAGACGCTGTAGAGCAGGTAGCCCTCGCCGCGGCGTTCGTAGAGCAGAGGCTTGCCGCTGTAGAGGTCGATCGGCACCGTTTCGAGGACGTCGGGCACGAGCTCCTCGAGCGACACGGGGTACGCCTCGTGACGGGCCCGGTGGACCGCGAGGGCGGCGGCGGTGACGGTGAGCCGGTGGTTGGCGTTGACGCGGTCCTCGGCGTTGATTGCCGCCGAGATGGCGGGAAGGAACAGGCTCATCAGCACGTCGGAGATCATTTCGCTCCGGCGACGGCGGCTGAAGGCGCTCGAGACGAAGGAGGCGGAACTCGTGCGAGT
>JBCBSA010000530.1:0-536 GCA_039819425.1 Planctomycetota bacterium | reverse complement strand
GCCGAGTCCCTCGAAGGAGAGATCGTCGGTCAGATCCCGAGCATCGAGTACTACCAGCTGCGACTGAAGACGACGACGATGGCCGAGCTCGCCGCGGCCATCGACTCCGACCTCGGCGGCATGGACGCCTTCAAGACCGCCTTCTCCGACGCCGCCGCCACCCGCTTCGGCTCCGGATGGGCGTGGCTCTGCGTCAAAAACGGCAAGCTCAACATCTGCTCCAGCCCCAACCAGGACAACCCCCTGATGCAGGTCGACACCGTCGATCACGGCTGCCACCCCATCCTCGGCCTCGACGTCTGGGAGCACGCCTACTACCTCAACTACCAGAACCGACGCCCCGACTACATCTCGGCCTTCTTCTCCGTCATCAACTGGGCCAAGGTCGCCGAGAACTACGCCGCCGCCAAGGCCTAACCCCCCCACCTTTTTCCCACCCCTTTCCCTCGCATGCCTCGACGTTTGTCTGAGGATTGATCAAAAAAAACCACGCCCGCGCCCACCCGGCGCGGGCGTTTTTTTCTCACCAACCCACT
>JBCBSA010000529.1:0-543 GCA_039819425.1 Planctomycetota bacterium | reverse complement strand
GCCCAGCAAACCACGACGCAATGAAGACGATGTGAAAGGCTTTGACCCAGAGCATGCGAACCGTCCCGTGAATGGAGTGAAGCGCGATCGGTAAAAACAGCGCGCCGCTCGTGGCGGCGCTCAATGTGCAGCAAGCGATATCAGGTGCGAATCTCGCCGTGCCCGAACACGACGTACTTCAGCGAGGTCAGTCCCTCCAGCCCGACCGGCCCACGCGCATGCAGCTTGTCGTTGGAGATGCCGATCTCGGCGCCCAGGCCGTACTCGAATCCATCGGCAAAGCGCGTGGACGCGTTGATCATCACGCTGGCCGAATCGACCTCGCGCAGGAAGCGCATGCCGGTCGAATAGTTCTCCGTGATGATCGAATCGGTGTGCGCGGAACCGTAGGTATTGATGTGCTCGATGGCCGCGTCCAGACCGTCAACGGTGCGGATCGACAGGATCGGCGCAAGATATTCGGTGTGCCAGTCGGCCTCGACGGCATCTTTCAGATTGCCGAAGCCTGCAGCTTCGAGCGTAGCGCGCGTGCCCGGGCACACC
>JBCBSA010000528.1:0-544 GCA_039819425.1 Planctomycetota bacterium | reverse complement strand
TCGCGTCGCCGACGACGAACAGGCCCGCCTCGCGAGCGGCGGTAACCACCCGCTGATACACCGCGAACCCCGAGGCGCCGTACCGCTCGAAGCACGCCAGCTGCGGCTTCACCGCCGGCACGTGCTCCGCCACCGCGTCGATCACTTCCAGGCAAAACTTCTCGATCGCCGCCAACGGCTCGAGGCCGCCGAGCGCATCGGGCAGCTTGTTCACCACCGGATCGATCCCCACACACACCGGCCCTCCCTTCGCCTTGCACGCCGACAACAACCGGTCGGCCGCGTGCGTGTGATCGTTCGAGTTCACCATTCTTCGCATGCTACCCCCGAAAGATTTCCCTCGCCCTCGCCATCCATCTTTCAACCCTCTCCCCGCCCCAACGCCGGGCGCAACATCCAAAGAAACGCCACCCCTCCCACCAACGCCGTGAACACCCCCAACGGCCCCACCCCCCCCCCCCCCCCCCCCCCCCCCCCCCCCCCCCCCCCGCGCCCCCCCCCCCCCCCCCCCCCCCCCCAACACCCCCCCACACCCCCCCAACCC
>JBCBSA010000527.1:0-548 GCA_039819425.1 Planctomycetota bacterium | reverse complement strand
CTCTTCCAGTCGCTACGCGCCAGCCGGGAGACCGAGCTGGCTCGCGAGCACCCGATCCACCTCGTCACGGCCTGGATGGGCAACACTCCCAAGGTGGCGCTGAAGCACTACTTACAGGTGACCGACGACGACTTCGAGAAGGCGGCAGGTCGCAGCGCAGAATCCAGCGCACCGGTAGCGCAGAATCCAGCGCAGCAGGCGCACGCAACGACTCGCAACGAATTACCAGGAACAACCGAAACCCAGAGGAGGCCTGAGGTTGTGCCGTCAGATGCGAACGAGTGCGATTCAGCGCAGCTCGTCGGAGTGGGCGATGAGGGACTCGAACCCCCGACATCCTCGGTGTAAACGAGGCGCTCTAGCCAACTGAGCTAATCGCCCGCGAGCCTTTCAGTTTGGCGACGCGGCCCGTTGAAGGCTAGACCTCGCAGACGCGGGGGCTGCGCCGTGGTCGGTTGGCCCGTCATAATCGCCTGCTCCAACGTCGCGCCGCCCCAGCGCCCAGCGCCGCCAAGGCCGCCCACCAACCAAGGTAGACCCCGATGCCC
>JBCBSA010000526.1:0-554 GCA_039819425.1 Planctomycetota bacterium | reverse complement strand
CCGGTGGTGTAGATAAACGCGCGGCCGCGATTCACGATCGTTTCGATCACGGCCTCGCGATGAGGGGAGGTGATGATACCGCCGAGAGAGCCGAGGGCTTTGCTGGCGGTGCTGATGGAGACATCGACTCCGTGGGAGACGCCCTGAGCCTCGGCAAGGCCCGCGCCGGTGGGGCCGAGGACGCCCGTGGCATGCGCCTCATCGACGACAAGGATCGCGTTGTATCGGCTGGCGAGATCGGCGAGAGCGGCGAGATCGGCGGTGTCGCCGTCCATGGAAAAGACGGCATCGGTGATGATGAATTTATGGGAGCGTTCGTTTTCGGGCGCAGCGCCAAGGAGTCGTTCAAGCTTGTCGAGGCGGAGGTGCGGATAAGTTCGGACATGCGCTCCGGACATGCGGGCGGCGTCGATGAGGCTGGCGTGGTTGAGCTTATCCTGGCAGATGAGATCGCCCGGGCCGGCAAGGGCGGTGACGGCGGCGAGGTTGGCCATGTACCCGGTGGGGCAGAGCAGCGCGGCGGCGTTTGGCGAATCGTGATGCCTGAAGCGGGC
>JBCBSA010000525.1:0-561 GCA_039819425.1 Planctomycetota bacterium | reverse complement strand
GCCTCCGCAGGCAACGCAAAAAAGGCTGACAAATCGCGGCATCCCTTCGAACACCTCCCCTTTTCGCTATCCACTTAACTCTCGCTAAGGAAACCCACCATGTCTTTCTCCGGTAAAGCCTCCTTCTCTGCCGGCAGCTCTCTCCCCGAGCTCGCCGAAGACGTCTCCGAAATCATCGGGCTCGTCAGCCCCTACGAAACCCCGCTCCTCGACCACCTCGGCGACCCCAACCGCGCCGCCACCTCCACCATCCACGAATGGCTTGAAGACACACTCCTGCCCAACACCGACGCCATCAACGACAACGCCTTCACCGACCCTTCCGCGGACACCAGCTTCGTCGTCGATAACGCCGACCGGTTCCAGATCGGCGATCAGGTCCAGCCCGACGGGTCGCGCGAAATCCTTTTCGTCACGGCCGTCGATACGGGCAGCAGCACTCTTTCCGTCGTCCGCGGCTACGGCAGCACCACGCCCGAAGACCTCGCCGACAACCAGACGCTACGCATCCTCGGCAATGCCGCGCTCGAAGGCGATGACGCCCCGACCGCCCGGTTCACC
>JBCBSA010000524.1:0-566 GCA_039819425.1 Planctomycetota bacterium | reverse complement strand
TGCCGTTCATCGTGATCGTGGCCGACGAGATGGCCGACCTGATGATGACCGCCGGCAAAGAAGTGGAACAGCACATCATCCGCCTCGCGCAGAAGAGCCGGGCGGTCGGCATCCACCTCATCCTCGCCACGCAGAAGCCGACGGTCGACGTCATCACAGGCCTGATCAAGTCGAACCTGCCGGCGCGGATCGCGTTCCAGGTCGCCAGCCGCACCGACAGCCGGGTGGTGCTCGACGAGATGGGCGCCGACAAGCTGCTGGGCAACGGCGACATGCTGTTCCTCTCGCCGGGGACGAGCTCGCTCCTCCGCGGCCAGGGCACGTTCCTCTCCGACGACGAGATCACCCGCGTGGTCGACTTCGTGGGGACCGACGACCCGCAGTTCGCGACCGAGCTGATGCAACTGAAGACCAAAGAGGAGCAGGAGGCCGAGGAGGCAGGCGCTCCGCCGGCCCTGAAGAACCGCGACGACCTCTACGAGGCCGCGGTCGACGTGGTCGTTCGCGAGGGGCGTGGGAGCGTGTCGCTGCTGCAACGCTGCCTGGGAATCGGCTACGGACGCGCG
>JBCBSA010000523.1:0-566 GCA_039819425.1 Planctomycetota bacterium | reverse complement strand
CCCCGACGCGGGCCACCTCGGCCGGCTGCGCGACGCCCATCGACCCGAAAAACAGGCCCATCCGCCCGAAGCCCGCGGCCCATCGCCAGCCGATCGGCAAGACGTCGGCCCCGCTCCGCGTCAGCCGGGCCAGGTCGTGCCGATCCGAGGCCCCGAAGTGCCACGCCGTCAGCAACAAAAACCCGACCAACGCACCCCGGGGCCACCACATCACCAAGGCGACGAAGCCGACGATCGCCACGCCGTAAGCCAGCCACCACATCGCCCGCCGCCCCCGCCCCGGCGGGGCGTCCATCGCGTCGCAGGCCCCGTGAGCCAAACCCAACACCAACCCGGAGACCACCCACACCCACGGGCCGACCCACGTGTCGATGCCTACGACGCCCGCCAAACTTCCGCCAACCCCCACGGCCAGCCACGTCGCGGTCATCACCGCCCGTGGTCGCAGCCAGATGGGCATGTCGTTCAGCAGGGACGCCGACGCAGCGGCCCCGGCGTCACGAGGCGACACACAAAAATCGGCCGGCGGCCGCCGCGAAGATCGCAGCGGACCGGCGGCCGGTGAC
>JBCBSA010000522.1:0-573 GCA_039819425.1 Planctomycetota bacterium | reverse complement strand
GACGTGCCGCGCGTTGAGCACCGTGTGCTCCACGCCCGCTTCGGTGAGCAGCCCCGCGAGGATCTCGCTCTTGTCGATCGACCGCGTGCCGACCAGCACCGGGCGGCCCGCGCGGTGGACCTCGACGATCTCGTCGACGATCGCGCGCCACTTCGCGTCGGCCGTGCCAAACACCTGGGTCGGCAGCTGCTGGCGGATCGGCGGGCGGTTGGTCGGGATCGGCACGCAGTGGACCTTGTAGATCTTCCGCAGCTCGGGCGCGCTGGTGCTCGCGGTGCCGGTCATGCCGCACAGGCGTCGGTAGCGGAGGAACAGGTCCTGGATGGTGATCCGCGCGGCCTGGTTGGTCGCGAAGGTGATCTCCACGCCCTCCTGCGCCTCGGCCGCCTGGTGGATGCCGGAGCGCCACTTGCGTCCCTCGGCCAGGCGGCCGGTGAACTCGTCGACGATGACGATCTCGCCGTCGCGTACGATGTAGTGCCGGTTGAGGAACATCTCGCGGCGGACCTTGATCGCGCGCTCCACGTACTCGTAGATCTCGGCCAACGGCACGCGGTCTAGCGCGGCCGGCTT
>JBCBSA010000521.1:0-583 GCA_039819425.1 Planctomycetota bacterium | reverse complement strand
CCGCCCCCATGCCAACCGATTTGCCCTTCGGCACCCTGGATTAACGCAGAGGAACTTTAGGAATGAGCGAGAAGAAAGCCTTGATCGTCTGGGGCGGCTGGAACGGCCACACCCCCGCCGAAAGCGCCGACATCGTGGCCGGCATGCTGAAGGATGAAGGATTCGCTGTCACCGTCGATCCCTCGACCGAGGCTTTCGCCGATCCCTCCATCGCCGATCTCGACTTGATCGTCCCGGTCGTCACCATGTCGACCATCGAGAAGGAGGAGCTGTCGAACCTGCTGTCCGCCGTCGAAGGCGGGGTCGGCCTAGCCGGCTTTCACGGCTGCATGTGCGACAGCTTCCGGAACGAGACCGACTACCAATTCATGACCGGCGCCAACTGGGTCGCCCACCCCGGCAACATCATCGATTTCAAGGTCAACGTGACCCGCGGCGACGACCCGGTGATGGAAGGCATCGGGGATTTCAACTACCGCTCGGAACAATACTACATGCATGTCGACCCCTCGAACGAGGTCCTGGCTACCACGACGTTCAGCGGCGAGCATTGCAGCTGGATCGACGGCGTCGTCATGCCCGT
>JBCBSA010000520.1:0-583 GCA_039819425.1 Planctomycetota bacterium | reverse complement strand
CACGTTCCACATGGGCGTCACGCGGTTCGACGAGTCGACGCCCGCCGCGCTGCGCGAGATCGTGGAGGACGGCACGGCGAGCTTCAAGGTCTTCCTCGCCTACAAGGGCGCGCTGGGCGTGGACGACGAGGAACTCTTCAAGACGCTCTCGCTCGCCAAGGAGCTGGGCGTGATCGTCACGGCCCACTGCGAGAACGAGACGCTCGTCGAGCGCCTCCAGCAGCAACTGCTCGCCGAAGGGAAGACCGGCCCCGAGTGGCACGAGCCCTCGCGGCCGCCGATCGTCGAGACCGAGGGCGTGCAACACCTGATGACGTTCGCCGAGCTGACCGGCGCCCACGTCTACGTCGTCCACACGAGCTGCAAGGGCGCCGTCCACGCGGCGCAGGAGGCGCGGCTGCGCGGCGTCAACGCCTGGATCGAGACGGTGATCCCCTACCTCGTGCTCGATTCCACCTACGCGGAGAAGCCCGACTTCGAGGGCGCCAAGTACGTCATGTCGCCGCCGATCCGGGCGGAGCGGCACCAGCCGTTCCTGTGGGACGCCCTGGCGAGCCGCGTGATCAGCACCGTGGCGACCGAC
>JBCBSA010000519.1:0-596 GCA_039819425.1 Planctomycetota bacterium | reverse complement strand
GCCACCCGATGACCTGCCGGACGAAACCCTCGAGGGAGTTGATGGGCACCCGATGCTCGTCGGCGGTTTCGCGACTTCGGTCCCTACGAAGACGCCCTGAGCGACCGCGACCCGACTCTGTTCCACTCGGTGCTGTCACCGGTGCTCAACCTCGGGCTCATCACCCCCGACGAGGTCATCTCGCGCGCGGTCGCGTACGCCGACGAGCATCGGGTGCCCATCAACTCCCTCGAGGGTTTCGTCCGGCAGGTCATCGGGTGGCGCGAGTTCCTGCGAGGGGTCGACCATCACCACGGCGCCAGGCAGGAGGCGAGCAACTTCTGGGGGCATCACCGGAGCCTCAAGCCGTGCTGGTACGACGCAACGACCGGAATGCGACCTCTGGACGATGCGATCCGCAAAGCGATTCGCTACGGCTACAGCCACCACATCGAGCGCCTGATGGTGCTCTCCAACCTGTTCAACCTGTGCGAGGTTCAGCCCCAGCAGGTCTATCGCTGGTTCATGGAAATGTACGTCGATAGCTCGGACTGGGTGATGGGCCCCAACGTGTACGGGATGGGGCTGATGAGCGACGGCGGCCTGTTCGCGACCAA
>JBCBSA010000518.1:0-606 GCA_039819425.1 Planctomycetota bacterium | reverse complement strand
CCTCGACGGCTAGCGTTGCGAGCGACGCATCGAAGGCCACGGTCGAGCCGTCCAGGCCCGCTTGGAAGTCCTGCTGGGCGACCTCGACGAGAACGGGGTGGTCGACGTATCCGACCTGGACCTGTTCGCGGGGGCTCTGCTGGACTTCCAAGCGGGCCTGGACGGCTCGACCGTGGCCTTCGATGCGTCGCTCGCAACGCTAGCCGTCGAGGCGTCGACGATCCCCGAGCCGGCCAGCTTGGCTCTGGTCGGTGTGGGCGCGTTGTTCTTGGCCGGGCGTCGGTCCAGGGCCGCGTGATCGGGCTGGACTCGGATGCGTGACGGCCCGATCGTTTGGTGAATGATGGGCTTTCTTTGAATTGTTTTGACCAACTTATGACCTGACCCATGTAACGGCAGGATTTTGGAGGCTTGAAGATGTTTGAAAAACGCAGGATTCTGAGCGGTTTAGCGGTATTCGGTTTGGCCGTCGGTTCGGCCGTGGCTCAGCCGACGATCGATTTTTCGGTCGATTCGGTGGAGACGCCGGGCTTCGAAGACTCGCTGACCACGTTCACGCTGACCTTCTCGGCCAGCGAGGGGACGATCGGTGCGCCGCACCGATCG
>JBCBSA010000517.1:0-621 GCA_039819425.1 Planctomycetota bacterium | reverse complement strand
CGTTCAGCGACGCCGCCTACACCGAGCGCCAGCGCGGCTACGGCCGGGACTTCCGCCTCCGGTCGATCTACACCCCCCAGATGATCGTCAACGGCACCACCGAGTTCGTCGGCTCCCGCGGCGCCCGCGCCGAACTCGAAGTCGCCACCGCCCTGCAACCCGCCAACCCCCCGGAAGCACCGGGAGCCCCCGAGCTCGGCGTCGGCGTCCGCGTCGTCGGCGAACCCGTATCCGGCGAAGCCGTCACCCTCCGCTGGCGCGTCGACCGCCTGCCGCCGCGCTCCACCTTCGTCCTCGCCGTCACCGAAGACGGCCTGGTCACCGACGTCCCCCGCGGCGAAAACCGCGGCAAGACCCTCCACCACGACGGCGTCGTCCGCGCCTTCACCGGCCAACCCCTCCTCGACCTCGACGGCACAACCAGCCTCGAACTCCCCGAAGACCTCGACGTCGCCAACGCCTCGGCCGTCGTCTTCGTCCAGAGCAACACCGACCGCCGCGTCCTCGCCGCCCACCGCGTGCCGCTGACCAAGTCATCGCAATAACATTTGACCCCTGATGTGTAGCGGGCGGACTTGTCCGCCCCCGCATCCACTCAGGACGCCGCTTCCTCCGCGGCTT
>JBCBSA010000516.1:0-623 GCA_039819425.1 Planctomycetota bacterium | reverse complement strand
ACCGTCTGCGGCACGGGCAGCGGGTTGAACCAGCAAGGCTCGGCAGACGACCCGCCTTCGGCCGCCGCCAAAACTTCCTGCGTGTCGCGTTCGACCCGCTCGGCCAACGTCGCGAGCTCGGGCAGGTGCTCTTCGTAGACCTCGGGCACGGAGCTGCCGGGGATGTAGTCGTGGAACTGCGCGAAGACGATCCGTCGCCAGGCGTGGTCGGTCGCCGCGTCGGTCGTTTGGCCGAGCACGCAGGCCGCGGCTTCGCGTACCTGGAGCGCCCGCTCGACGACCCGGAACCGACGCTTCAGCTCGGCCTGCGTGGTCTGCACGCCGCGGTGGCCCTGCATGTACATCTCGCCCTGCCAGACCGGCAAGTCGTCACGCCGCTCGGCCAGCCGATCGAAGAACCCCTCGATCGTGCCCCACCGCGCCCGCGGCATCCCGGCGAGGTTCTCGATGCGGCGGGCGCGTTCGCACATCGCGTCGTTGGGTCCGCCGCCGCCGTCGCCGTAGCCGATGGGGATCAGCGTCTCGTGGTGCACCGCCGCCTGCCGGTGCTGATCGACGGGCCAACGCACCTCGTCGACGGTGGCCGCGAGGTTGTAGAAATTCCACGACAGGTGCGCGACGAC
>JBCBSA010000515.1:0-627 GCA_039819425.1 Planctomycetota bacterium | reverse complement strand
CCGGTGAAAACCGAGGAGGGTTCGTCGCTCGACGCAACGCCAAGTCGGCGCGCCCGCTAACCGGGGGGTAGCGGGCCGCCGTTTTTTACAACGTCCGACGTCCTCTGTCGTGATCGGCGGGATGGACCGCGATTCAGAAAGGCGTGTCCTGCGGGTAAACGGTTCATCATTTAGCCCCGGGTCAATGACCCGGGGCCGTTCGCGCTGGCGATCGTCCGACAGGGCGGTATGATGCATCCATGCACCGCGGTATGACCCTCACCCCCGCAGCCCTCGGCGAACAGCACCTCGTGCTTTTGCTTTCGCTGCCGGCCGGCTAGGGTGATCCGCTTCCCGCGAGATTTTCTTACCCTGTCCGGCCCCGCCCGACAGGGTTTTTTGTTGCCCGCGTCGCCCGTCCGACTGCCCCGTCCCACGCCGCCCCGAGACCCGCCATGGCCGCTGAACCTGCCCCCCGGAAGAATCACGAATCCCCCCCCGAGTCTTCCGGGGGCGTCCCGATCCGCATCTTCGACACCACACTCCGCGACGGCGAGCAGTCGCCCGGGGCGTCGCTCAACCACAGCGAGAAGCTCGAGATCGCCCGGCAGCTCGAAAAGTTGGGCGTCGACGTCATCGAGGCCGGCT
>JBCBSA010000514.1:0-630 GCA_039819425.1 Planctomycetota bacterium | reverse complement strand
AGTATGAGTTGTTTGTCTCCCAGTTCCGCCTCATCCCCGAGCCGACGACGGCGGTGATGCTGGGCTTATTGGGCGCCTCCCTCGTGCTGCGTCGCCGTCGGGCATAACCACCGGCTGCAGTTGACCGGCGACGCCCGCGATGGATAATTGAGTAGGCGATTGGACGCCTGCTCCCGCGGACGGTAGGCGACTGAGCCGTTTTTCGTTTGGTGGCGAAGAGCGAAACGATGGATGAACACATGCTTGATGAACTGATACGATCGGAGCGCCGAACGACAGCCATGATTTTGTCGATGGTGTTCATCGGCGTCGCGGTATTTACTGGCTTACAGGCGACGCAAATCGACAGTGCTGGAGCTTGGTGGGCTACGGGGGCTTTCAATTTGATCTTGTTGTACGTCGTTGTCCGTGCATGGGCGTTGACCAAGAAGCGGCCTAACCACGGGCTGCAGTTGACCGGCGACGCCCGCGAGGGATAATTGAATCGTCGGTTGGGAGCCCTTTTCGGCGGGTGGGCGGCAACTGGGCCGGGTGCCACACCTCGCCGCTTCGGTGATGTGTGCAGGTAAGCGTTTGATACGAGTCGCTCCACACATCGCTCAGAGCAGCGAGGTGTGGTACCCGGCAATC
>JBCBSA010000513.1:0-634 GCA_039819425.1 Planctomycetota bacterium | reverse complement strand
CGGCGATCCGGACGTTCACCCACAGACCGAGGGTTACCATGGCAACGTGAACACGATCGGCCCGCGCGCCTGTTACGACGAAGGCAAGCGCTGCGCGGAAACGCTGTTCTTCGACTACCACCGCCAGCACGGTCTCAACATTCGGGTCGCCCGTATCTTCAATACCTATGGTCCCCGCATGCTGCCGAACGACGGACGGGTGGTATCCAACTTCATCATGCAGGCGTTGCAGAACGAGCCGATTACCATCTTCGGCGACGGCAGCCAGACCCGGTCCTTCTGCTATGTGGACGACCTGATCCGAGGCTTTGTCTCGCTGATGGATGCCCCGGACTCGGTCACGGGACCGATGAATCTCGGCAACCCCGGCGAGTTCACCATCAAGCAGCTCGCCGAACAGGTCGTCGAGATGGTCGGCTCCAAGAGCAAGCTCGTCTACCTGCCGCTGCCCAAGGACGACCCGACGCAGCGCAAGCCGGACAACAGCCTCGCCAAGGAGAAGCTCGGCTGGGAGCCGACCGTCAAGCTGCAGGACGGCCTCGCCAAAACCATCGACTATTTCAGGTCGCTCGACCTGGCCAAATTCCGCAAGCCCACCGACTTCGACTACGCGACCAGCAAACGCGAATCGTAA
>JBCBSA010000512.1:0-635 GCA_039819425.1 Planctomycetota bacterium | reverse complement strand
CTCGGTGCCCCCGCGGCAGGTCGTCTTCCAGTAGGTCCGCAGGATTAGGCAGGCCATCAACTGCGGCTGGGTGAAGTCGTGGCGGCTCTTGACACTGGCGTAAGCCGAGAGGTGCCGCCGTCCTAAACCCATCGCGATCGCCACCACCTTGAGAATCCGATCTGGTTGAACGTCCGTGCTCATGTCGACATTGGAGCGCAATCACCACAAGGCGTCAAGATGGATTCAACGGAGCAATTCTACTTCTAAGTATTGGTTTAGTTTTTTGCCGTCGAACGGCTTCTTCGACTCCATATGATGTACACCTCTTAACACTGTGCCGAAGTGATGTCTGCCTTCTGAGTCGAGTCAAGTTTTGGAACGGGACGACAAGTTCAGCCCGAGAAGTTTGCCAACGACATATCGCGTACTGACTATTTTGAATCTTTTAAAAAATTCGGAATTATATACTTGACTGACCATGGTCGATCAGGTATATTTTTGGCATGGAGATGAACGCCGCCCAACTTGCCCGGATGACCGAAGCCGAAGCCCGCGCCATGCTTGAGGCGATCCGCTGGCCAGACGGTCCGGTATGCCCCAAGTGTGGCAGCGTGAACGCGATGAAAATGGGGGGCAAGGCTGGCGAGAAGGGC
>JBCBSA010000511.1:0-639 GCA_039819425.1 Planctomycetota bacterium | reverse complement strand
CGAAGAGCTCGATCGTGATGCCGTTGTTCAGATACCCCTTGGCCTGGTTGGCGTAGCCTTGGGCCTGGCGGTTTAGGTCGGCGTCGGCGTCCTGCCGGACGTGGTCGACGATCGCCGGCACGAGATCACGCCCGTCGTAGCGGGCTTCGAGCAGCCACGTGAAGTGGTTCGGCCCGGCGCTGCGGAGCTCCAGTTTGTCGTCGCACGGCACGCCGGCGGCCGCCGCGTACTTCTCGTGCAGGTCGTGTTGAGCATCGCACAACGCGATCGACTTGAGATCGGGGAAGAAGCGGGCGAGCCCGATGCCGTGGACCGCGGCGGGGTTGATGTAGTTGATCACCCAGGCGTCGGGGCAAAGCTCCAAAATGTCGCGGGCGCTGCGAGCGATCTCCGGCCACTCGCGCAGCGTACGGAACACGCCGCCTGGGCCGATGGTGTCTCCCGAGCACATCCGGATCCCGTACTTGACTGACGTGTCGCAATCGACGCCGCGGAAGTGAGCGTTGCGGTCGGCGAAGGAGAGGACGACGAAGTCGGCGTCTTTGAGGACGTCGCGGCGGTCGGTGGAGGCCTCGAGTTTGAGGGGGGCGTTGTTGTTCGCGATGACCATCTCGGCGAGGGTTTTCATCTTGGCGAGTC
>JBCBSA010000510.1:0-642 GCA_039819425.1 Planctomycetota bacterium | reverse complement strand
CCCTCCCCGCCGCCGCCCAGCCGCCGCTCGAAGGCGTCAAGCCGTACAAGCAGCTCGAGAACGACGAGCTGCAGGCCCGCATCGACGCCGTCCGCAACGAGCTCGGCCCGCGGCTGCTGATCCTCGGCCACCACTACCAGCAGGACGAGGTGATCGCGCTGTCGGACCTGCGCGGCGACAGCTACCAGCTCTCGCAGATGGCGGCCGACAGCAGCGACTGCCGGGCGATCGCCTTCTGCGGCGTCCACTTCATGGCCGAGACGGCCGACATCCTCGCCAACCGGCCCGAGAAGCTCGCCGAGCGCGGCGGCGAGCGCGTCCGCGTCATGCTGCCCGACCTGGCCGCCGGCTGCTCGATGGCCGACATGGCCGGCATCGACCAGATCGAGGACGCCTGGGACCAGCTCTCGGAGGTGATCGACACCGAGCGGCTGATCCCGGTCACCTACATCAACTCCGCCGCGAGCCTCAAGGCGTTCGTCGGCCGCCACGGCGGCATCGTCTGCACGAGCTCGAACGCCAAGGCGGCCTTAGACTGGGCGTTCCAACGGGGCGACCGCGTGATGTTCTTCCCCGACCAGCACCTCGGCCGCAACACGGCGACCGGCATGGGCATGAACAACAACGTCATGCCGGTCTGGG
>JBCBSA010000509.1:0-642 GCA_039819425.1 Planctomycetota bacterium | reverse complement strand
CGCACGTTCCCCCAAGGCCAAGGGCTTCACCCTGGTCGAGATCCTCATCGTCGTGGTGATCCTCGGCATCCTCGCCGCGATCGTCATCCCCCAGTTCACCAGCGCCTCCGAAGCCGCCAAGGCCTCGAGCCTCAGCACCCAGCTGCAGTCGATCCGCAGCCAGCTGCAGCTCTACCAGATCGAGCACAACGGCAACTACCCCGACGAGCTCGGCACCGACTGGGACCAGTTCACCGAAACGACCGACATCAACGGCGATGTCGTCGCGAACAACGGCGGCGACTACGGCCCCTACATGCAGAAGCCCCCGGCCAACCCGTTCGTCGCCGGCGCCAACGCCACCGCGGTCAGCCAGGTCGACGCCGTCGGCACCGACCCGGCCTTCGCGGCCAACACCGGCTGGTCTTACAACAGCGTCACCGGTGAAATCCGGGCCAACATCCCCAACACGGTGGACGCCGAGGAACTCGGCCTCGACGACGAGCCCAACGACTTCAACGTGCAGGCCGCTCCCTAAGGCCTGACGCTTGACAACAACCCAAGCGGCGGAGGCCCCCAGCCTCCGCCGCCATGTCGCCCCCCTCCTTGGCCTGATAGTCGGCCATGTTCCGCTTCAGCACCTCCGCCCCGAGATGCTCGGCC
>JBCBSA010000508.1:0-656 GCA_039819425.1 Planctomycetota bacterium | reverse complement strand
GGTCAACGCCACGCTGCTCGCCGGTCAGTGGGTCCTCGTTGCCGTCGCCGCGGTTTGCGGGCACGTGTTCAGCCCGTGGCTGAAGTTCCGCGGCGGCAAGGGCGTGGCGACCGGGCTCGGCGCGGCGTTGGGACTGTTTCCGGTGGTCACGGTGCCGGCGGTGGTGGCGTTCGTGATCTGGTTCGCGGTGTGCAAGATCACGGGGTACGTCGGCTTGGCCAGCTCGATCGCGGCGGCGAGCCTGCCGGTGCTGACCGTCGGCGGCGGGCTGGTGTTCGGGCTCGGCGGCGGGGAGATCGCGGTGTTCGCGGCGTTGACCGGGGTGTTGGCGGCGCTGGTGATCCTCCGCCACCGCGGCAACCTCGCCCGCATCCGCGCCGGCACCGAGCCCAAGGCCGCCTGGACCGGCCACCCCCGGAAGTTACCCCCCCGTAAGTGAACTTCTAAAAACAGGCCGGGAGCCCTTCCGGGGGCGCTTCCGGGGGCGGGGGATCAGTCGTCGCCCTTGCGGTGTTCGAAGTAGACCACGAACGCCGCGAACCCGAACGCCGCGGCGAACATCGCGCCCAGGACGATCGGCCGGTTGGGCTTGGGCGAGTCCAGGGCGGAGTCCGCCCCGAGGATCATCGACACCGCCGCCACGCCGACGAGGCCTC
>JBCBSA010000507.1:0-663 GCA_039819425.1 Planctomycetota bacterium | reverse complement strand
TCGCGTCGCGTCACATTCCCCTTCTCACTTCTCCACGAATCGCTCATGTGCGGAATAGCAGGAATCGTCCGCTTCGATGGCAAGCCGATCGCGCCCGGTCGCGCGGACGCGATGCTCGATCAGATCCGCCACCGCGGGCCCGACGGCGAAAACGTCTGGCGCGACGAGCCCCGCGGCCGGGCCGCCTTCGCCCACGCCCGCCTGAGCATCATCGACCTGCTCAGCGGCGACCAGCCGATGCACGTCCCCAAGCAGGAATCGCACGGCACGCTCACGCTCGTCTTCAACGGCGAGATCTACAATCACCGCACACTCCGCCGCCAGCTCGAACGCCTCGGCCACGCCTTCACCTCCGACCACAGCGACACCGAGGTCATCCTCTACGGCTACCGCGAATGGGGCGACGAGCTGCCCAAGCATCTCCACGGCATGTTCGCCTTCGCCATCTTCGATCAGCAGACCGGTGAGCTGTTCCTCTGCCGCGACCGCGTCGGCAAGAAGCCGCTCTACGTGCGGTGGTCCGACGACGGCAAAGAGATCATGTTCGCCAGCCTGATCTCCGCGCTCGTCCGCGGAGGCGACTCCCCCCCGTCGATCGATCGCG
Organism: Planctomycetota bacterium; assembly: GCA_039819425.1. Taxonomy (GTDB): domain Bacteria; phylum Planctomycetota; class Phycisphaerae; order Phycisphaerales; family Phycisphaeraceae; genus Algisphaera. Next base: position 59 of record JBCBSA010000507.1, on the reverse strand, counting down.
CCGCGCTGCGGTACTTCCTGCGCCTCGGATACGGCGATCACCGCTCCAATGGAGCGGTG
>JBCBSA010000506.1:0-682 GCA_039819425.1 Planctomycetota bacterium | reverse complement strand
GTTGTTGCTGGGGTACGGAGCGGATGCGCTGGCGGTGGATGGGGCCGGGCAGACCGCGATGACTTTTGCGACCAACAGCGATCAGGCGGAGGTGATTGCCAAGCTCCTGGTCGATGCGGGGGCAGAGTTGGACCTCCTCGGGGCGCTCAACAGCGGGGCGTTCGACGTAGCGGAGGCGCTACTGGAGAAGGACCCGGGGCGGTTCGGGCCGGAGGGTGCGGACAGCAAGGCGCTACACCTCGCCGCGGCGGGGGACAAGCCCGAGGCGGTGCACTGGCTGCTCGACCACGGCGCGGACGTGAACGCCCGGCGGGAGCTGTGGGGCTGCCTGCACACGGCCCTGCACGTCTGCATGGAGCACAACCGGCCCGCGATCGCCCGGACGCTGCTCGACGCCGGGGCCGACCCGAACGTGCGCGACAGCGTGTACGACTCGACCGCGCTGGGGTGGGCCGAGCACTTCAAGCGGGCCGAGCTGATCGAACTGGTCAAGTCCTACGGCGGTAAGCCGCCGGTGGCCGTGAGCGACGCGCTGCGTGAGCGGTGGAGGCAGGCGCTGTCGATGGACACGACGGTGGCGGAGGTTCTCCCGCTCTTGGAAGAACACCCCGAGTTGCTGGAGGTACACCCGTGGCCCGACTTCGAGCTGACGGCGCTGGAGGCGATGGCGAACCGGTGCGTG
>JBCBSA010000505.1:0-698 GCA_039819425.1 Planctomycetota bacterium | reverse complement strand
TGAGCGCCTGGGGCACACCGTCGTCCGCGCGCACGAGTACGACGCAACCAAAGAGCACGGCTTCATCGACTCCCAAAAACGCGGCCTCGAAGTCTTCCGCGAGATCGACCCCAAAAAGCCGCTGATCGTCTGCGAGGCCGTATGGCAATACTCGCAGCACCTGATGCCTGGCCTCACCACGCATCAAGGCCCCATCCTCACCGTCGCCAATTGGAGCGGGCAGTGGCCGGGCCTCGTCGGCATGCTCAACCTGAACGGCTCGCTGGCGAAGGCGGGCATCGCCTACTCCACCCTCTGGAGCGAGAACTTCGACGACGCTTACTTCCTCGACAAACTAGGCGACTGGCTCGAGACCGGCAAGGTCAAGCACTCGGACCGCCACGTCCGCAACGCCCTCGACATTCCCGCCCCTCACAAAGCGTCGCTCGTTGCCAGCGACGTCGCCGCCTCCATCGCCAAAGACAAAGCCATCATGGGCGTCTTCGACGAGGGTTGCATGGGCATGTACAACGCCATGATCCCCGACGAACTGCTCGCCGGGACCGGCGTCTTCAAAGAGCGTCTCAGCCAATCCGCCCTCTACGCCGAAATGCTCGCCACCTCCGACGACGAGGCCCAGGCCGTGCGCACTTGGCTCGACGAGAAGGGCATGCAGTTCGACGTCGGCGAAAACGAGGAGACCGATCTCACCGACGCCC
>JBCBSA010000504.1:0-764 GCA_039819425.1 Planctomycetota bacterium | reverse complement strand
GCACGGACATCTCGATCTGGTGCGGTCCCCACTCCTGCCACGCACCGCGGTAGAGCCACACCTGGCAGTCGGGGTACCAGTCGTCGCCCGCGACCTCGCGGCACGCGCCGAGCACCGCGGCCAGGCACGTGCGGTGCGTGCCGTGCGGGTCGGACAGGTCGCCCGCCGCGTACACCTGGTGGGGCTGCACGCGCTCCAGCAGGTCGACAACGAGCTGGATGTCGTCCTCGCCGAGCGGGTTCTTCCGCACGCGGCCGGTCTGGTAGAAGGGCATGTCCATGAACACGCAGCGATCCTCCGGCACGCCGGCCACCCGCGCGCCGGCGCGGGCCTCGGTGCGGCGGATGAGGCCCTTGATGGCCTGGACCTCGTCGCTGTCGACCTGGCCGGGCTGCTTGTTCTTGAGGAAGGTCTCGACGTGCTCCTCGAGCTCGGCGGTCTGCTCCGGGCCGATGCCGAACTGGCGGTTGAACTCGGCCATGAACTCCGCGTAGCGGACCGCGTCGTCGTCGAACACAGCCACGTTGCCCGACGTCTGGTAGGCGATGTGGACCTCGTGCCCTTGGTCGCACAGGCGGATCAGCGTGCCGCCCATGCTGATCACGTCGTCGTCCGGGTGGGGCGAGAAGCAGATCACCCGCTTCGGGAAGATGTCGTCGTGCGCCTGCCGGCGGTCGCCCGGTTGGCGGCGCTCGGGCGGCTTGCCGCCGGGCCAGCCGTTGATGGTCGCCTGCAACTGCCGGAAGACCTGCAGGTTGATGTCG
>JBCBSA010000503.1:0-810 GCA_039819425.1 Planctomycetota bacterium | reverse complement strand
CACCGCTTGCTCCCCACGCCTCCGCCGTGTCGATCGGTGGTTTTCAAAACCCAGCCACCGCCCCCTTCTGGCGAAGGCGGTGGCCGGGTTTTCATGGCGCAGCCAAGACCGGCAACACCGTAGCCCACCCTTGGAGTTTATAGATGTCACACCCCGCAACCCTCACCCGCCCTACCGAAACGCTGACCACCAGTACCGCGGCCCTCCTCGGCCGGGTGAAGTCCGCCGATCAGGATTTCGAGTGGTACCCCACCACCGACCGCATGATCGAGAAGGTCGCTAAACACATCGACCGCCGTACCGCCTCCATCATGGACATCGGCGCGGGCGACGGGCGCGTATTGGAGCGCCTCGCCGGTCTATGCGAAGACACCCCCGATCTTTACGCCATCGAAAAATCCGACGTCCTCGTCCAAGCGCAGCCCCGCCACGTGGTCCCCGTCGGCACGGATTTTTATGAACAGAATCTAGCTTGTCTGCCGGTCGATACGATTTTCTGCAATCCCCCCTACTCCGACTTCGAGACCTGGGCCGCCGCGGTCATCGAATCCGGCCACGCCCGGACCGGATTTTTGGTTATCCCCCAGCGGTGGAAGCAGTCCGACAAGATCAACGCCGCCGTAAAGCGTCGCGGCGCTATCGTGCGCGTGATCCACAGCGACGACTTCCACGACGCCGAGCGTCGCGCTCGGGCCACCGTTGATATCGTCAAGATCGACTACCCCACTAAATCCGGCTACGGGTACGACGAAGCCGTCGATCCGTTTGATATCTGGTTCGACAACCACATCGATACGTCGTATCGATGTG
>JBCBSA010000502.1:0-836 GCA_039819425.1 Planctomycetota bacterium | reverse complement strand
CAAAGCCGCGCCGCCTGCGGGCGGCTCGTGAATGACCACGGCCGTGCGCTGAACGGCCTGGGGTATTTCTCGTAGCCAGGATGCGGCGTTCCAATTCGCCACCCCCTGCCCCCCCCGGAAGCCGGAACCGGAAACCTCCACTGCACTCACTGGCCTAATGCTCGTGCCAAGCGCCCCCGGAAGCGGGGGCTGCAATACATGACCCTGCCCGCCACGATGAACCGGCCCCAACGGCTAGAACAGCGTTTTGTGGTGGAGGTCCCCCCGGAAGCGTCGCAATCCGCGCAGCGCTGAAACGCAGATCGTATCACGGTGGTGTCCGTTCGCATCATGCGAGCGGACACCGGCGGCGCGGCAAGGTTCGGCGGCGAGCCGCCGGTCTTCCGGGGGCTGTGAATACCTGCGCGGTGAGCGGTCAGGGCTGGCGGCCCCGACACCCCGCTTGATCACTGATGCGCCGCCCGCTGCGCGAACAACGCGACCATTCCATTCGCCCTCCGCTCCCGCTCATCACTGCCCTAATGCTCGTGCCAAGCGCCCCCGCCCCCGGAAAAATGAACGCCACGGAGTTTCTCCGAGAATTTCCGGGGGCGGGGGCTACGGCCTGTCACTTTGCAGCGGGCGTTCTTTCGCTTGCGCGGAGGGCGAACGGTTTTTCTACATCCCGGTCGCCGCCCCCTTCTTGCGAAGGCGGCGACCGGGACGTTTGCATGGCCAAGGCAGGTCAGCATCCCACGCCGCAGTATTTTCCCCACTTTTTGGAGTTTCGTAATGTCAGAGCAAGAATCCATCACCCCTCCCGTCCGCAACTTCCGCATCGGCGCGATCAAAGCCGC
>JBCBSA010000501.1:0-863 GCA_039819425.1 Planctomycetota bacterium | reverse complement strand
CGGCACGCTGTACGAGTTGCGTGCCCGCTACGTCGAGGTCGCTAACGCCGCGCGTGGCGGCGAGGGTCTTGGCCTCGTCCTCGGTGAGGTTGTCTTTTGTTTTTTCCTGGAGCACGCCCAGCAGGTCGATCTGGTGACGGGCCAAATCCAGGTGCAGCACCGGCTGCCCCGTCTGCGGGTCGGGGATGGCGCCCATCGCGAACAACGCCTGGGTGACGAACGAACTCAGCAGCGCCTCGAAGTTCGCCGCCGGCATCGCCCCCCCCCCCCCGGAAGCGCCCCCGCCCCCGGAAGAAGCGGTGCCGCCGTCCGCTTCGCCCGGCCCCGCCGCCTTGGCCTTGGTCTGCGCCGCGAGCTTCTCTTTCTCGGCCTGCGCCTGGGCCTTCCAGTCGCTGTCGATCTGAATTTTCGGGGGGCCGTCCGCGTCGCCCATGGGTTGCTGCCTTTCGGGGGTTCACTATAGGAATTGCCGTACCCCGCCGCCAACCGCACCCAACGCATGCGGTTCCCCCGGACCGATCGCGGGAAACAAGCTATTCTCGGCCACTCCGCGTCCGCCAAACCACCAAACTGCTCAACCGCCAAACCTTTGTCATGTCCGACCCCTCCCGCGAAACCGGCACCACCCTCGACATCAAGTACGACGCCAAGGGCCTCGTCCCCGCCATCGTCCAGGACCACGCCACCGGCGACATCCTCATGATGGGCTGGATGAACGAGGCCGCTCTGCAACAGACGCTCAAAACCAAGCTCGCCACCTTCTACTCCCGCAGCCGCGACAAGATGTGGGTCAAGGGCGAATCCTCCGGCCACACCCAAGAAGTCCTCGAAGCCCGCACCGACCACGTCCTGGTCGCAGTCGG
>JBCBSA010000500.1:0-938 GCA_039819425.1 Planctomycetota bacterium | reverse complement strand
GGGGCCTTGTGTTGGCGGCGGTGGGTCGGCGGACGCGGAGACGCTCGGCGTCCAGGAGTTTGGTGGTGAGCTGGTAGCTCACGAATTCGCTAAACAGATCGATGCTGAGGGTGTGTCGGCGGATCGCTAGTTCGAGGTCCTCGTCGCGGTTGCGCTCGGCGAGGTAGGCGGTGAGCAAGTCCAGGGCGTTGGGGTCGGCGGCGTCGAAGAAGCCGCCGAGGGCGGTGACGGGTTGACGGCTGGCGGCGGCGGCATACGGGAGCGTGGCGGCCGAGTCGGTGGCGGCGGCGGAGAGCTCGCGGGTGTCGAGGGTCGAGCCGGTCCAGACGAGGCGGTCGTCGAGGTAGAGCTCGAGGTTCATCCCGAGCTTGGGCGGGGAGTAGGGCTCGTAGGTGGTGACGGTGCCGACGACGAGGGCGTCGACGCCGAGGGTCTGGCGGAGGCGGAGGGCGTCGGCCTTGGAGGCGACGCGGTTGAGCCCGAGGGCGTCCATCGCGGCGAGGACGCGGTTGACCGGCAGGACGTCGAGGCCACGCACGAGGGCGAGGCGCTGCGTGAGCTTGTCGGCCAGGCGGGTGCCGTCGGCGAAGGCGGTGCCCGACTCGTTGCGGAGGGGGGCGACGGCGAAGACCTGCCGGGTCTCGTAGGGCGCGACGACGGTGTCGACGCGCTGCGGCTGGCAGCCGGTCAGGAGAACGACGGCCAGACTCATCGCCACCGCGGCCGGGAGGAGGGCCGAGCGGGTCAGCATGATCTGTTTACTTGTCATGGCGTCCTGCCGGAGGGGGCCGCGGCGTCCTGCCGGGCGGGTGAGAGATTTCGGCTGCGGGAAGCGTGGTGTTTAGGGCAGCGGTGGGGTCGGCGGTTGACCGGCAGGACGTCGAGGCCACGCACGAGGGCGAGGCGCTGCGTGAGCTTGTCGGCCAGGCGGGTGCCGT
>JBCBSA010000499.1:0-963 GCA_039819425.1 Planctomycetota bacterium | reverse complement strand
CGAACACGACGGCGACTTCGCCCTCGAGCACTTCTCCATTGAACGCGACCACGCGTGGCTGCTGCCCTACGTGCAGAAAGCCCTGGCGCTTCGGCCGGACATGACGCTGTTCGCTTCGCCGTGGAGCCCGCCGGTGTGGATGAAGGAGCCGCGGCGCTACAACGGCGGCTCGCTGCGCGACGACCCGGAGGTCCACCGGGCTTATGCCGAGTACCTGCTCCGCTTTGTGCGGGCCTACCGGGAGCTGAGCGTCGAGATCGCGCAGGTTCACGTGCAGAACGAGCCCAACTCCGACCAGAAGTTTCCGTCGTGCCTGTGGACCGGCGCGGGCATGCGCGACTTCATCCGCGATTATCTGGGGCCGCGGTTCGCCGAGGCGGACGAGGCCTGCGAGATCTGGGCCGGCACCATCGAGCGCGGCGTCCGCCTCGGTTGGGAAGAGGACTCCTGGAAGAACCACACCTACAAGGACTGGGCCCACACCATCCTGGCCGACGCCGAGGCGCGGCGGTACGTGGCCGGCGTCGGGTACCAGTGGAACGGCAAGGGGGCGCTCGCCGAGACGCACGCGTCCTGGCCCGACCTGCCGATCATCCAGACCGAAAACGAGTGCGGCGACGGGAACAACTGCTGGGACTACGCCTTCTACGTGTTCCAATTGATGTGGGACTACTTCAACCACGGTACGGTCGCCTACGTCTACTGGAACATGATCCTCCCGCCCGGCGGCGACAGCACCTGGGGTTGGAAGCAGAACACCATGATCACGGTCGACGCCGACGCGCAGGCCGTGGTCTACAACCCCGAGTACTTCGTCATGAAGCACTTCGCCCACGCGGTCCAGCCCGGCGCGAAGTTCCTGCCGATGCGCGGCCACCACGGGGCGTTCTCGTTGTTGTAGACCACGGCCTGCGCGTCGGCGTCGACCGTGATCATGGTGTTCTGCTTCCAACCCCAGGTGCT
>JBCBSA010000498.1:0-1002 GCA_039819425.1 Planctomycetota bacterium | reverse complement strand
GGGTCTTCGCGCCGCGTCCGGAGATCTCACCGCCTGCACCGCCTTCGAGGACGGTGCGTTCTTTGATGAAGGTCTTGAGGACCGAGCCGTGGACGACGGCGAACTCGTCGCCGGTGACGAAGCGGGCGGCGTCGATGGAGTGGGCCCCGAGGTCGCCGAGCGAGCCCGAGCCGGCCTGGTCGCCGCGGAAGCGCCAGAGCATCGGGGTGTCGGGGCCGGCCCAGTCTTGGAGGTAAAAGCCGCGGACGTGGTAGATACGACCGAGCCGACCCTCTTTCACCAACTGGTGGGCGAAGGCGAGGGCGGGGCAGCGGCGGTAGTTGTACCAGACGAACGTCTTCTGCTTGCGTTTGGCCGAGCCGGCTTTCTTGGCGGCGGCGAGCATCTCGCGGGCGGCGTCGAGGGTGTTGGCCAGCGGTTTTTCGCAGGCGACGTGCTTGCCGGCTTCGAGGGCGGCGAGGGCCTGGTCGCGGTGGACGTGGTTGGGTGTGCCGATGTCGACCAGGTCGATCTCGGGGTTCTGGACCATGTCGGCCCAGTCGTCGGTGGCGTGCCGCCAGCCCCAGCGTTTGGCGAACGCCTGGGTCTCGTGAAGGTTGCGGGCGGCGATGGTGTGCATCGCCGGGGCGCGGGGCAGGTCGAAGAACTTGGCGGCCTTGAGGTAGGCGTTGGAGTGGGTGCGGCCCATGAACTTGGAGCCGATCAGGCCGATGTTCAGCGGTTTGGGCATGGCGGGGTCCGAGGTGGGGGGTGGGGACATGCTTGCGGGGGATTACATGGGCATGCCCTTGATGATGGCTTCGAAGACGAGCTGGCCGTCAACGAGGCCCTGGACGAGGCAGGTGCAGCGGCGGGGGCGGTGCTGGGTCTCGCGGCAGAGGATCAGCAGGCGGTCGCCGGGGGTGACCTGGCCGCGGAACTTGACGCCGTCGACGCCGACGAACCCCATGAACGCCTGGTCGGTGAGCTTGCGGAGGGTGATGAAGCTCGAGAGCTGGGCGG
>JBCBSA010000497.1:0-1016 GCA_039819425.1 Planctomycetota bacterium | reverse complement strand
GGTCGTCGGGGCAGTCGCCGGTGTAGACCATGTCGGCGTCGTGCTCGGAGACGGGGCGGGCAAGGGTTTCGAGGGTGAGGTCGTGGAGCATGAGCCGGGCGGACTCGGCGTAGAACCCGAGCCGGCCGCTGCTGTAGTTGTCGTCAACGAGGCTGAGGATGACGTAGCCGTTGATGGACAGTTCGAGGTACATGCCGTGGGCGACGACCTCGATCTGCCAGGGGGTTTGGTCGTCGGTGAGGAAGTAGCCGGCCTGGAGCTGGTGGTAGCGGAAGGCGTGTTCGAGCTCGGGCTGGGGGCTGGTGCCCCAGGCGCGGAGCTGGGCGACGCCCTTCACGAGGTCGAGGGAGAGGTAGTAGCCGTCGCCCTGCTCGTCGACGCGGAGGACGAGGCCGCACTTGCCCTGTCCTTCCATATCGAGCTTCACGCGGAGGCGGAAGCTCTCGTGCTCGTCGGGGAGGAGGAAGGCTTCGTAGCCGCTGGCGCAGGACAGGTGCAGTCCGTGGGCGTTGCGGTCTTCGATGGCGGCGTGGGGGTTGCCGAAGAGGGGGGCGAAGCGGTCGGCGCGGTCGGGCACGGCGCAGGCCTCGGCGAGGTCGTCGAAGCCGGGGTAGGACTTCATGCGGAGCCGGCCGCTGGGCGTGGTGCACAGCAGCTTGGGCGGGGGCAGGAGTTTCTTGCTGATGTCGCGGCCGTTGTGGTTTTCGTTTTTGGCGAAGAAGTTGAAGAGCAGCCAGTCGTCGCCGTGTTTGCAGACGCGGGCGGCGTAGTTGCCGCGGGGCAGGAGGACGTTGTCGAAGAAGTTTTCGTAGGGCCCGTCGAGCTTGTCGCTGTACCAGTAGTGGACCTTGGTGTCTTCGCGGATCGAGCCGAGGAGGAAGTAGCGCCCGTCGAGGTAAAAGAGGTTGGGGACCTCGATGTCGTCGTAGAGGCCGGGGCGGTGGAGGGGCCGGTCGAAGACGAACTGGTCGGTGGCGACCTCGCGGGCCAGGCCGACGCATCCGCGGCGGATGAGG
>JBCBSA010000496.1:0-1103 GCA_039819425.1 Planctomycetota bacterium | reverse complement strand
GAACATCGCGCCCAGGACGATCGGCCGGTTGGGCTTGGGCGAGTCCAGGGCGGTGACCGCCCCGAGGATCATCGACACCGCCGCCACGCCGACGAGGCCCCAGAACTTGAAGAGGAACACCACGCGGTCGCCGCGCTCGTGCGCCTCCATCGCCGCCGACCGCAGACGCACGCCCCGGCCGGTGTCCATGTCGTAGGGCTGGCCGCACTCGGGGCAGTTGCCCCGCCGGTCGAGCCCGAGCAGGTCGTAGCCGCAGCCGCTGCAGGTCGCTTTGCCGTCGACGTTCATCGCCAACATGCTAGACCAAAATCCTTAGAATCATCCGTTTGCCATCCCCCGGAACAGCCCCCGGAACAACCCACCGGATAACCCCATGCCCGCCAAACCCGTCGTCCTGATCGTCCGTGACGGCTGGGGCCACAACCCCCACGCCGAGCACGACGACTTCAACGCCATCAAGCTCGCCGACACCCCCGTCGCCGACCGGCTCGCCCAGCGCTACCCCTCGACACTCATCCACACCTGCTGCCGCCACGTCGGCCTGCCCGACGGCACGATGGGCAACTCCGAGGTCGGCCACCAGAACATCGGCGCCGGCCGCGTCGTCAACCAGGAGTCCGTCCGCATCACCGTCGCCATCGAAGACGGGTCTTTCTTCGACAACGACGCCATCACCGCCGCCATCGCCGCGGCCAAGTCTTCCGGGGGCCAATCTTCCGGGGGGAAAGTCCACCTGCTGGGCATCGCTTCCGACGCCGGCGTCCACGGCCGACTCGACCACCTCTACGCCTGCGTCGAGGCCTGTAAACGCGCCGGCCTCGGGCCCCGCGACGTCTGCCTCCACCTCTTCACCGACGGACGCGACACCGGCCCGTTCACCGGCAAAGACTTCATCGAAGACATCGAAGAAAAACTCGAAGACCTCGGCTGCGGCCGCATCGTCTCGCTCTGCGGACGCTACTACGCCATGGACCGCGACAACCGATGGGAACGCGTCGAGCGGGCCTACAACCTCCTCACCGGACGCGTCAAGCCCGGCGAAGTGCCCGAGTTCCCCACCGCCGCCGAGGCCCTCGCCGACTACTACGACGAACCCACCAACA
>JBCBSA010000495.1:0-1122 GCA_039819425.1 Planctomycetota bacterium | reverse complement strand
ATCCAACGCAGCACCCCCGCCGTCCCCGGCCACCGCGCCCGCGCCGCCAGGCCCCCCGTCGCGTGCCGCCTCCCCAACCCCCCCCACCCCGGGCTCACCACCGCGCAGAACAGCACCGCCACCCCCACGAACGTCTGCCCCAGCCGGATCACCTGCGCCGGCCCGTCCGACAACCCCACGCGGTGTGTGCCCCCCGCATACGTGAACCCCAGGAACGTGTCGTGCACCGCCACGCTCATCAGCCCCAGCAGCAACAGCACCCACAGCGTCGCCTCGATCGGCCCCGCCGCCGACGGGTGCGACAAGCGGTAGTCGCAGCGCAGGCAGCGCTTCCGCCCCGAACCGCCGCAGGTCAGCGTCTGGATCAACCCGCAACTCGTACACGTCGTGGCGGTGGACAAAACCGGGAACCTTCGCAAGCCGGGAAGCCGATCGGATCATCGACCCGACCCGCGGCAAGTGAGGATGACTTCAACGCCCATCCCCGGGCCGCGGTATCCGTTCACCCCATGTTATGTTAATGCCATGTACGCCTCCCACGGTTTTTTGCGTTCCGACATCGGCGACGTCGACGTCCTCTACCACGACGGCCAGTTCCACCTCTTCCACCTCGTCCTGCCCAACCACGACTTCATCGCCCACGCCGTCAGCGACAACGGCCTCAACTGGAAACGCGTCAAGAACGCCCTCTTCGTCGGCGACCCCGGACGCTGGGACGACGACATGCTCTGGACCATGCAGGTCACCCCCGACCCCGACCGCGAGGGGGCGTGGCGCATGTTCTACACCGGCCTGTCCCGCGCCGAGTACGGCCGGGTCCAACGCGTCGGCGTCGCCCGCTCCGACGACCTCGTCCACTGGACCCGAGACAACAACGGCCACTACCCCCTCGAGATCCACGGCCCCCACTACGAGTCCTCCATCGACGAGGGCCGCCAATGGGTCAGCTTCCGCGACCCCTACTTCTACCACGACCCCCTCACCAACCAGCGCCTCCTCCTCGCCGCCGCCCGCTCCTGCGAAGGACCCCTCATCCGCCGCGGATGCGTCGGCCTGGCCCGCGAGGTCGCCCCCGACCAGTTCGTCTTCGACCGGCCCCTCCACCGCCCCGGCCTCTACGAC
>JBCBSA010000494.1:0-1430 GCA_039819425.1 Planctomycetota bacterium | reverse complement strand
ATGCGTCGCCGGCGGCGGTGTTCGATCGGATGACGCAGAACGTGGCGGCGCTGCGGTCGGCGGTGGAGGGGGCGGAGGCGACGGACCACCGGGCGGACCTGGCGGGGGCGGTGACGCTGGCGGGGGCGTTGCTGGCGGGGGATGCGGAAGCGGGCGGTGGGGAAGTCGTCGTGGTGACGGACGGTCAGCGGAGCAATTGGGAGGAGCTTGGGGGGTTGGCGTTGCCCGAGGGGGTGGGGGTGACGCTGCGGACGGTGGCAGACGGTGAGGCGGTGGTGACGAACACGGCGCTGCGATTTCCGGGGGTGCGGCCGGGGGCGCCGGGGGCGGGGACGGCGGCGGAAGTGGGGGTGGAGGTGGCGCACTGGGGGGAGGCGGCGCGGCGGGTGCGGGTGGATCTGGTGGTGGAGGGGCCCGGGGGGGTGAGCGGAGCAGCAGACTCGCGGTGGGTGCAGGTCTCGCCGGGGGAGCGGCGGCGGGTGACGTTTGCGCAGCGGTTCGCGGCGGCGGGGGCGTACACGATGCGGTTCTCGTTGGGCGGGTCGGACGCGATGGGGTTCGACGACGAGGCGGCGTTGGTGGTGCGGTGCGTGGAGCGGCAGCCGGTGGTGGTGGTGGGGAGCGACAATCCAGAGCCCCCCGGAAGTTCCGGCGTTGAGCCGAGTGCGGGATATTTCGTGACGCGGGCGCTGGCGCCGCACGGGGATGCGCGGGACCGGTACCGGGTGACGCACGTGTCGGGGTCGGCGGCGACGGACGCGGCGCTGTCGGGGGCGGCGTTGGTGTGTGTGACAGCGGGGCAGGGGTTGACGCCGGCGTCGGAGGCGGCGTTGGTGCGTTACGCGGAAGGGGGCGGGTCGGTGCTGGTGTTTGCGGGGCGTCGGCCGGTGCGGTCCGAGGCGTTGCTGCCGTGGCGGCTGGGGAGCCGGATGGCGTCGGCGAAGCTGACGGACGGGGACTGGTTTTCGCCGGCGCTTTCGGGGTTTGATGACGCGGCGCGGGAGGCGCTGGGGCGGGCGTCGCTGCGGCGGGCGTGGCGGGTGCGGGACGAGAAGCCGGGGACGCGGGTGTGGCTGCGGTTCGGCAACGGGTCGCCGGCGCTGGGGGCGCACGCGGTGGGGAAGGGGACGGTGGCGGCGGCGGCGTTCTCGCCGGCGGCGGACTCGAGCGAGCTCGGGAAGTACGGCGGGTTCGTGGTGCTGATGCAGAGCCTGGCGGAGCACCTGACGGCGGGCGGGGCGGACGGTGAGGGGGGGTTCGAGGCGACGGCGGGCGGGCCGGTGGTGATCGCGGCGGTGGACGGGGCGGAAGCGTCGTCGGGTGGGAGCGGTGGGGCGGTGGTGGGGCCGGACGGGGCGAGTGGGGGTTCCGGGGGTTCCGTTTTGTCGTTCGGGTTGGACGACGGGGTGGAGACGGCGATGCTGGGGGCG
>JBCBSA010000493.1:0-1481 GCA_039819425.1 Planctomycetota bacterium | reverse complement strand
CCAAGCCCCCGCCCCGCGCTCACCCCGTCTTCGTCCCACGCCACCGGCATCGCCGCCGACCACGCCCGGCCGATCGACCGCCCCGCCGCCGTGTCCAGCCCGTGCGGCCGACCCCGCGCCAACACCACCCGGCCGCCCCGCTCCGCCACGTACTCCAACAACGCCCGCGCCGCCTCCGCCGACAACACGTTCTCCAAACGCCGTCCCAGCACCACCAGGTCGTATCGCGACCAGTCCGCCAGCGTCGCCGGCGTCGTCGCCGGCCCCTCGGCCCGCGTCACCGTCCGCGACGGACGGTCCGGCGTCACCTGCGTGATGTGCGTCACCGCCACCCGGTCGTCCTTCCGCAGCGACTGCGCCAGAAACTTCGTGTCCCAGTACGGCTGCCCCTCCAACACCAACACCCGCATCCGCCGCTCGGTCACCTCGACAAACACCGTCTGGGTGTTGTTGTTCGATTCCGCCTCCCCCGGCAGCGGGTCCACCGCGATCTCGTACGTGTACAGCCCCGGCTCGTCGTGCGAGACCGGCAACTCGACCCGCACCCGCTGATCCCCCTCGAACGTCACGGGCCGCGTCGTCTCCTCCCCGTCGTACCGCACCCGCAATGTCGTCGACGCCCCCCCCGCGTGCGTCGGCGTCAGCCGCACATCGATCGTCCCCGGCTCGTCCACCATCAGAAACGGCTGCCCCGGCGACGCCCCCAGCGCCACGTCCCGCGAACGCGTCGCCCCGCCCAGCGTCACCGTGTGCACCTTCACCCCCCGCGACACCGCCAACGCCGCCGCCGGCCCCGGGTCCGCGTCCCCACTGTCCCGCCCATCACTCACCACGACCAACCCCCCCCCGCCCCCGGAATTTCGCAACTCCGCTTCCAGTGTGTTGCTGCCGACGTTTGTGCGCATCGTCGTGATCAACTCGTAAACGCTGTCCACCACCCGCGACTCCCGCGCGTCCGCCGCCGCCGGCTCGGGCACCGTCGCCCGCGGCCGACCTCCGAAGCTGTACACCCGCACGTCGTGGTGCTCCCGCAACGCCGCCAACTGCTCTTCACTCAACCACCGCTCCAACGCAAACCCATACCGCGTTTCACCGTCCTCCCCCGAGCCATCCGCTTCACCGCCCATGTCCCGCGTCTGCATCGACGCCGACGCGTCCACCGCCACCACCACCGGCGTCGGCGACGGGTCCCGCGTCTCGGGCAACACGCTCGGCCCCATCAACAACCACCCCACCACCCCCACCGCCATCAACCGCATCACCAAACCCACGACGCCCAACCGCCCGCCGCCACTCCCGAGGGGGGACCTTCCGGGGGTACGACTCCGCCACCACGCCCACACCGCCAACCCCGCCACCCCCAACGCCGCCGCGACGACCACCTCCGGCGCAAAGAACGGCCGGTAGATCAACCCACCCAACCCCACCACACACTGCAACACGCTTCCGCTCATCGCCGCCACGCCCCCAACACGCCCAAC
>JBCBSA010000492.1:0-1513 GCA_039819425.1 Planctomycetota bacterium | reverse complement strand
CAAGAGAGCCCGCCATTTTGGCCCAAGTTTCCCCGCAGCGCCCCGGCAAACGCCGTGTAACCGTACGTCAACGGGTTCGCCAGCATGACGTACCCCAGCGCCCCCGCCGTCGCCACCGGGAACACCGCCCCCGACAAAAACCACATCGGGAACTGCACCAGATTCATCACCGCGTGGTACCCCGACGTCGAGTCCATCGGCCAGGCGAACCACAACCCCAATCCCGTCAGCCCCGCCGCCATCACGAACATCACCAAGGTCGCCAGCACCAACCCGCCCACGCCCGGCCACCCCCCGGACCAGTCGAAGAACACGCACCAGATCGGCAACAACACCACCCCGTGCAGCGTCGCGATCGCCGCGCCGCCCAGCACCTTGCCCCCCACGATCGCCCCCCGCTTCGCCGGCGACGCCAGCACCCCCTGCAAGAACCCGCTGTTGCGGTCGTCGATCACCGTAATCGTCGAGAAGATCGACGTGAACAGCACCACCATCACGATCATCCCCGGGAAGAAATACTCCAGATAACCCGTGCCGCCCGCCGACGTGTCGACCCCCACCACCGCCACTTCGTTCAGGCCGAACCCCAGCAGCAGCCAGAACACCACCGGCGTCACCACCGCCGCGAACACCCGGTTGCGTTGCCGCAGGAACCGCACCACCTCCCGCCACGCGATCGCGCTCACCGCCGGCCAAAACACGTCCGCCGTCGGCCGCGCGTCGGCCGCGGACTCCGCCTCTTGCCGACCCGAAACGGGCGAGATGGCTGAGCCGTCGGAAGCATGTACTTGCGCCCAAGTCATCCCGTCAGTTTAGAGCATCGAGGCCACGTTTTTCGGCCGCCGTGCATCCGGGGCCCGACGCGCTGCGAATCGACCCCCACGGTGACGGCTGCGCTGCCGTCACGCCAAGCCGGCCTTGGGGTGGTGACGACTTTATGAGCCCCAGCCTCGCCATCTCGCTCGCCCTAGACTGCAATGCTTCTGCGATGGACGACCCCACCTCGATCCCGAACACGGCGGCGACGGCAGCCCCGCCGGGCTCCTCGGTCCCGCCGCCTCCGGTGGCAGGGGCCGAGCCGCTGCTGCCGAAGGTAGCCCGGAGAGAATCGCAGGCGATGACCGCTTGCCTCGACCGCTATTCGGGGCTGGTCTGGTCGCTCGCTCGACGGACGCTGGGTGCCGGTCCCGAGGCTGAGGACGCGGTGCAGGAAGTCTTCGTCGAGTTGTGGCGTAAAGCCGACCGCTTCGACCCGGCCAAGGGCAAGGAGGCGACCTTCATCGCGGTGCTCACCCGCCGCCGGCTGATCGACCGGCTGCGTCGCCGACGGGCCCGTCCGGACGGCCAGCCCACGCCGCTCACCGGCGACACGCCCGAGCCCGCTGCCCCCGCGGCGTCCGCCGACCCGGTCGCCCCCGCCGAGTTGGCCGACGAGCTCGGCCGCGTCCACGCCGCGATGGGCCGGCTCAAGCCCGAGCAGCAGCGGGCCCTGCGGCTGGCGGTCTGCGACGGG
>JBCBSA010000491.1:0-1531 GCA_039819425.1 Planctomycetota bacterium | reverse complement strand
CGACGGGTCGGTCGCCGATTAGCCGGACGACCCGCTCGGCCTCGGGCAGCAGCCGCTGGGCGTCGAAGACGATCAGGCCGGCGGGCGTCGGGATCAGGTGGGTGTTGACGCTGTCGACGTCCAGCGCCGGCGAGGCGTAGGTCTGAACCTTGCCGGCGGACGCGGCGGCGGTGAACAGGCAGAAGAGGACAAGAACGATCACGTGCGGCATAACAAACCTCGGGTTAGGTGCATGGTGTCAGCAGAAAAAGAAGCGGTCACGCCGTTGAGCACGACCGTTCGGGGTAGCGGGTCGGGCGTCAGACGAAGATGCCGCCGTCGACGTTGAGCGTGCCGCCGGTGATGAAGCCCGAGTCGGGGCGGGCGAGGAAGGCGACGGCGGACGCGACCTCCTCGGCCCGGCCGTACCGGCCCATCGTGGTCATGCCCTTCTGTGGCTCGGCCCCGGGGTTCTGGTCGCTGTCGGGGTTCATCTCGGTGTCGATCGGCCCGGGCTGCAGGCAGTTCACCGTGATGTGACGGGGGCCGAGGTCGCGGGCCCAGCCGCGGACCAGGCCCTGCACCGCCGACTTGCTCATGGCGTACGCCGAGAGGGCGGGGAACGGCACACGCTCGCCCAACGTGCTGCCGGTGACGATCACCCGGCCGTGGTCTTGCAGCCGCTTGACCGCTTCGAGCATCACGACGATGACGCCGCGGACGTTGACGCCGATCGTGTGGTCGAAGTGGGCCAAGTCGGCCTCGTGGATCGGGGCCATCTCGTACACGCCGGCGTTGGCGTAGAGGATGTCGAGCTTGCCGGCGAAGTGCTCGTCGAGCGTGGCGAACATCGCGGCGACCTGGTCGGGCTTGGACACGTCGGCCTGTACGGCAAACGCCTTTCCGCCCGCGGCGGTGATGTCGGCGACGACCTGCTCGGCGCGGGCCTGGCTGCCGCCGTAGTTCACGGCGACGTGGGCGCCGTCGGCGGCGAGTTGCTTGGCGGTGGCGGCGCCGATGCCGCGCGAGCCGCCGGTGACGAGGGCGGTCTTTCTGGAGAGTGTGGACATGGGGATTCCGGTGTGGGTGAGTGAAGCGTCTACAAAACCAAGCGGAAGAAAATCGACGGGAGCCCCGGCAGGGCTCCCGCCTTCGGAGGCGGGGCGTGTCTTAGGCTCCGGCGAACTGGGCGGCGACGGCTCTGGGGTCGCTGGCCCAGCCGGCCTGGATCTGCTCGGCGAAGGGGTCGGGGTAGATGTCGGTCAGGCCGGCCTCGACGCCGCTGAGGATGTCGCGGGCCACGTCGATCGCCGGGGTCTTGTCCATCGGGATGTCCTTGGCCATGTCGGTGTCGACCGGGCCGGGGAACACGCCGTGGACCGAGACGCCTTCCTTGGCGAAGTCGGCCCGCATCGACTCGGTGACCGAGTAGGCGACGGCCTTGGACGCCGAGTAGTTGCCGATGCCGGGCATCGGGGCCAGCGCGACGACCGAGAGCAGGTTCACCACGCCGCCCTTGGCCTGGATGAGCGAGCCCTTGAACGCGCGGGTG
>JBCBSA010000490.1:0-1549 GCA_039819425.1 Planctomycetota bacterium | reverse complement strand
GCCCCGGGTCAATGACCCGGGGCGGCCCCCGGTGACACACTCCGTCCGGCAGGTTGACAGGTTGGGGGCGACGGCTACGCTATGGAGCCCGGCAACAAGCGGCCGGCGTCCCCGTCTCTTCGGGGGTGTAGCTCAATTGGTTAGAGCATCGGACTGTCGATCCGAAGGTTGCGGGTTCGAGCCCCGTCACCCTCGCTTGCCGAAGACCCGCTGATCCCCAGTCAGCGGGTTTTTTGTTGGTTTTTCGGTGTTTCTCGTCGCTGGATCCGTTAGACCCGTCGCTCAGCCATCGCCGTGGTTCAGAGGGTTTCTTGCGTGGGTGTCGCCAGAATCGATCGGCGGGGGTTACGTTACACTCCTCGGATGGCGAGCCGACCGACCGTTGACCCACCGCACCCGTCCGGGCCCGACAGCCCGACGGCGGTGGTCGAGTTGGTGGTGAACCTCGACGACGCGACGCCGGAGGTGGTCGGCGACGCGACGCAGACGCTGATGGACGGGGGGGCGTTGGACGTGTGGGCCACGCCGATCCAGATGAAGAAGCAGCGGCCGGGCGTGATGCTGTCGGTGCTGTGCCTCCCGGAAGTCGTGCAGGCGACGGCGCGACGCGTCATGGAACTGACGGGGAGTTTCGGGGTGCGCTTCCGGGGGTGGGACCGGTTGGTTTTAGAGCGGGAGCACGTCGAGGCCGAGACGCGGCTGGGGCCGGTGTCGGTGAAGCTCGGCCGGCTCGACGGCGAGTTGGTCACGGCGCAGCCCGAGTTCGACGCGGTGCGCGCGTTGGCCGACTCGGCCGAGGTGCCGGTGCGGGTGGCGATGGACGCCGCCCGGGCCGCCGCGGATCGGCTGCTCGCCGAGGGGGGCGGCCGATGATGCTGCTCGCCCAGCCCGAGTCGCTCACCCGCGACCAGATGCTGTCGTTCGGCCTGCTCATCGTGGGCGTCGTGTTTATCTCGGCCTGGCTGCTCATGCGTATCCGCAAGCGCAGCCTACGCGGCCCCGGCCACCCCACGGCCCGCGAACACCTCGAACGCTACCGCCAACAGGACGGCGTCAAAAACGACCTCGAAGGCCTGATGGTCGAGATCGAGCAGTTCGCCAAACGCCTCGGCGCCCAACTCGACGCCAAGTCGATGCGTCTCGAAAAACTCATCGACGACGCCGACCTTCGCATCTCCCAACTCCAACCCCCGGAAGTTTCAACTCCGCCCCCGGAATCTTCAACTCCCCTTTCGGGAGCAGAGAATCCCGATGCACCGCCCGCCGCGTCGTCCAGCGACCCGGTCGCCGCCGACGTCTATCGGCTGGCCGACGAGGGCCTGTCCCCGGCCGACATCGCCCGCCGGCTCGACGAACACGTCGGCAAGGTCGAGCTCATCCTCGCCCTGCGGGCCGGCTGACACGCGGTAAAATTACGATTTCGCTTCCCCCGTTCACCCGAAAGCAGGCCCCATGCTCCGAGGCACCTACACCGCGATGGTCACCCCGTTCGCCGACGGCGAGGTCGACTACGACCGCCTGGCCCGCAACGTCGAGTTCCAGGTCGAGC
>JBCBSA010000489.1:0-1590 GCA_039819425.1 Planctomycetota bacterium | reverse complement strand
TGAGGCTGGACTCGTCGATGACGCCGTCGTGGTGCTCGATGAGGTGCTGGATGACGCCGTCGACGAGGTCTTCGGGGGCGGAGGCGCCGGCGGTGACGAGGACGGTGTCGACGCCGTCGAACCAGGCGGGGTCGAGCTCGGAGGCGTCGTCGACGAGGTGGGCGGGGGTGCCGTCGGTCTCGCTGATCTCGGTGAGGCGGACGGAGTTGGACGAGTTCTTGCTGCCGACGACGAGGGTGAGGTCGGCGGCGGGGGCGAGGTGACGGACGGCGTGCTGGCGGTTGGTCGTGGCGTAACAGATGTCTTCCTTGGGCGGGGCGGTGCACCAGGGGAAGCGCTTCAGGATGGCGTCGATCACGACGTTGGCGTCGTCGATGCTGAGGGTGGTCTGGGTGAGGTAGATGAGCGGTTGAGATTCGGGGAAGTCGAGGGCTTCGACGTCGGCGGGGGACTCGACGATGTGCATGACCTCGGGGGCTTCGCCGTAGGTGCCCTTGATTTCCTGATGGTTGGCGTGGCCGACGAGGAGGATCTGTTTACCCATCTTGGCGTAGCGGCGGGCCTCGACGTGGACCTTGGTGACGAGCGGGCAGGTCGCGTCGATCGCGCGGAGGTTGCGGGCCTGGGCCTCGGCGCGGACCTGGGGCGAGACGCCGTGGGCGCTAAAGACGACGGTGTTGTCGGGGGGGATCTCGTCGATAGACTCGACGAAGGTGACGCCCTGATCGATGAAGCGGTCGACGACGTGCTTGTTGTGGACGATGGCGTGGTAGACGTAAAGGGGCGTGCCGATCAGATCGACGAGTTCCTGAACGGTGTCGATGGCCATGTGCACGCCGGCGCAGAAGCCGCGGGGGTTGGCGAGGATGATCTGCATGGGGAACCCGGGGGAGACGCCCACGGATTGAACCCGTGGGCTTCGGGGTGTTGCTCTACGGCTCTCGAACGCGGCGCGAAAACTTTCCGGGGGCGGGGGGTTAGTGGGGCATGGGGAAGCGTTTACAGAGATCGACGACGTCGGCGCGGACGGCGTCGAGGGTGGGTTCGTCGCCGCCCGAGCAGAAGACGCGGTCGATGAGGTCGGCGACCTCGGCCATGGCGGGCTCGTCGAGGCCGCGGGTGGTCAAGGCCGGCGTGCCGATGCGGACCCCGGAGGTTTTGAACGGCGACCTCGTTTCGTTGGGGACCGTGTTCATGTTGGCGATGATGCCGGCCTGTTCGAGCCAGAGCGCCGCTTCCTTGCCCGTGAGGTCGGGGGCGGTAGGGCGAAGGTCGATGAGCATGAGGTGGTTGTCGGTGCCGCCGGAAGCCAATTTGTAGTTCTTGGCGACGAGAGCCTCGGCGAGAGCGGCGGCGTTGGCGACGATCTGCTGGGCGTAGGCGCGGAACTCGGGACGCAGCGCTTCGCCGAAAGCGACGGCCTTGGCGGCGACGACGTGCATGAGCGGGCCGCCTTGCGTGCCGGGGAACACGGCCTTGTTGAACTGCTTGGCGAGGTCTTCGTCGTCGGTGAGGATCAGCCCGCCCCGAGGTCCGCGCAGGGTCTTGTGGGTGGTGGTGGTGACGACGTGGCAGTGGGGGAACGGCGAG
>JBCBSA010000488.1:0-1597 GCA_039819425.1 Planctomycetota bacterium | reverse complement strand
GGGCGAGGTAGCACTTGAGGTTGGTGCGGTCCTCGAACTGCTTGGCGAGCAGCCAGTGGGTGGCGTCCTGCTTGGCGAAGAGGATGACGCCGGTGGTGTTCATGTCGAGGCGGTGGACGACGCCGGGGCGTTGGTCGTCAGCGCCCACGCCGGATAGGCCTCGTTTTATTTTTTGCGTGGTGCGTCGGTCGTCGCGGGGGACGTTGAACCCGGGGTTCTGGAAGTGGTGGGCCAGGGCGTTGACCATCGTGCCGGACTTGTACTTGCGGGCGGGGTGGACGATGAGGTTTGCCTGCTTGTTGACCACGACCATGTCGTCGTCTTCGTACAAAACGTCGAGCGGGATCGGCTCGGGGCGGAGGTCGACGGCGGGCTTGGGGGGGACGACGACCTCGACGGTGTCGCCGGTGCGGAGGGAGAGGGCGGGCTTGGCGGGCTTGCCGTTGACGGTGACGCCGCCCAGGGCGATGAGTTTCTGGATCTGGCTGCGGCTGATGCCCTTGAGGCGGTTGTGGAGGTACTTGTCGAGGCGCTGCGACGAGTCGGTGGTGAGCTCGTAGACGCGGCGCTCGGCCCCGGCTTCCTCGAGTTCTTCGAGGGTGGTGGCTTCGTAGCGGGCGTCGTTTCCGGGGGCGGGGTTGTTTGGATGGGGAGGCGTGTGGGTCATGGTCACGCCTGGGTTTCACACGGAGAAGGGTTGTGTTGAATCGGGAAGGCCGCAGGACGATTCGCGTCACCCGCTAAACGTGGAGAGGAGGTGGTCAACGGGCACCGAGGTCATTCGGCGGGATTGGCGGGCGCTTCGGGTGCTGTCTCGGACTCGGGCTCGGTTTCGGCCAGCGGGTCGACCGGCGGCTCGGGGTCGGGGGCGAACTCGACGCGTCGGTTCAGCGTCGGCAGCAACGCGAGGCGTTGGTCGGCGAGTTCGGCCCAATACGGGAAGGCGTCGCCGGCCCGCTGCTTCAACGTCTCGTAGTGCTCCTGCGCCGCCTCGGCTTCGAGCAGCGATTCGGCGACGACGCCGAGGCCGTCGAGGGCGTTGAGCTCGTAGACGGGGTGCGGCGCGTCGTCGAGGACGGCTTGGTAGCGCTGGCGAGCGAGGCCGAGGATGGCGTCGGCGTCGGCCTCATCGGCGGTGAGGGCTTCGTCACGCAGCAGGTCGCCGGCGCGGAGGTTGGCCACGGCGCGGACGGCGTCGTTGTTCGTGCTATCAACGAGCAGCTCCAGCGACTCGGGGCTGGTCGCGCCGTAGAGGTCGATCCAGGCGAGCTGGCGGGCGGTCTCGGCCCGCTGGGTGAAGAAGGTGTAGCCGGCGTAGACGATCGCGGCGATGGCGACGAGGCCCATCAGCGGCGATCCCACGCGTTCCCAGGCGGCGCGGACGTCGTTGAAGAAATTGGAGAAGTCGCCGGAGTCGGCCTCGTGGGGGTCGACGCCGGGCTTGGGGGGCGGCGGGGGCGGGGGGAGTTGTGAGGCCATGCAAGAAA
Organism: Planctomycetota bacterium; assembly: GCA_039819425.1. Classification (GTDB taxonomy): domain Bacteria; phylum Planctomycetota; class Phycisphaerae; order Phycisphaerales; family Phycisphaeraceae; genus Algisphaera. The sequence continues at coordinate 110 of JBCBSA010000488.1, read as the reverse complement.
GTTAGGTCAGGCGGGGTCGTCGGGGGCGATCGGGGTGATGTTGACGTTGATCGTGGTGATGCGGCGGTCACCGGTGATGGTGATGCGGAGCTGTTCGGGGCCCTTGCGGT
>JBCBSA010000487.1:0-1607 GCA_039819425.1 Planctomycetota bacterium | reverse complement strand
GGGCCGAGTTCTTCGTAGGCCAAGCGGGCGTCGGTGGGGGGGAAGCCGTGCTCGTCGAAGACGGTCAGCACGTTGTCGCCGTCTTCGTTGAGCCAGGGTTCGGGGAGGTAGTACAGCGACTGGGGGGGGACGGCTTCGCCGTCGCGGGTCTGGATGAAGTAGCGGCCGAGGTTGTGGCCGTTGAGGTAGAACTGGCCTTTGCTCATGCCCTTGGGGTGGAAGAACAGGGGGCAGCGGGTCGAGGCGACGCGGAAGGTGGTGCGGTACCAGGTCGGCTGGTCAAGGGGCTTGGCCTTGCCGGACGCGGGTGCCGGGGGGTCGGCGAAGGCGTCGTCGGCGGGCGGGCCGGCCCAGGGGGCGAACGACCATTTGGCCTTGGCCGTGAGGTTGGCGGTGGTCTGGTGCAGGCGGACGTGCGCCGCGGGGCGGACGCCTTCGGGCAGCGGGTCGAACAGGGCCAGTTCGATCTCGTTCTGCCCACCGGTGAACGGCCCGTCGTCGGCCGGATCGAGCAGGAACCGTTGGAAGGAGGCCGACGCGATGTGGTGCCAGATCGCGACCGGTTGGCCGTTGACTTTGAGGACCGCGTCGGCGGGGAACTTGTCGAGCTCGAAGACGACGGGGTGTCGGCCGGTGGGTTTGACGGTCCAGACCAGCCCCTCGGCCGGGCGGGTGTCGCCGCGGCGTTGATGGAACACCCAGCCTTGCAACTCGTAGGGGTCCGGGCTGGGTTGAGGTAGGCGACGCGGCGCGGGCAGCTTGACGGGCTTGGCCGCGTAGAGGTGAGACCACAGGCCCTTGGTCTCGCCGACGCGTTGGCCGGAGTTGAACCGGCCGAGGTTGTCGATCAGCACGGTCATCGCCCCGCCGACGCGCATCGACACGGGCGCGGGGCCCAGGGCGCCGGGGCTTTCGGGGGAAGCGGTGATGAGCTTCTCGAACTTGCCGTTGCGGTAGACGTGCAGGCGGTCGGCCGCGCCGGGGGCGAGGGTCTTGGCCGGCGTGGGGCTGGCGCTTCCGGGCAGTTCGAGGTGGACCCAGCCGTAGCCGAAGTCGTTGCCGAGTTGCTCGAAGGCCTGCGGACCGGGGATGGATCGGTACGCCGGGGCCGAGCCGTCGAGGTGGTCGGCGACGTCGGCGGTCTGCCACGCTTCGAGGCGAGGGGCGGTGGGGCGGCGGACGACCGTCGTGCGGTGCTTGGTGGCCGTGCCGTCGACGGCGATGCGGAACTGCGTCGACCAGCCCTTGGCCGGCAGCGGTCGGCCGTCGGCGTCGAGCCCGGCGCTGCCCACGACCCACCCGCCGGGGTCCGCCTCGACGCGGTCGCCGTCGGCGGGCACCGCGGGGTAGGCGTACGACGCATCGGCCATCGCCGTGCTCAGGACCACCAGCGTCAGGCCGTTGACCGACTCGACCCGCGGCGTCTTGCCCGTGGGCACCTTGACCTCCACCTGCGCCCCGTCGAGCGAGACCAGGCCCTCGGCCCCCGCCGGCCCCGAGAGCACCAGCATCCGCTCCTCCAGCCACGCCAGCGGCGACAGGTTCGTGTAGTCCAGCGTCGTCCCGCCGCTCAGCTTCGCCTCCAGCAGCAGCCACGTCACCCGCTG
>JBCBSA010000486.1:0-1611 GCA_039819425.1 Planctomycetota bacterium | reverse complement strand
CCAGCCTCATCGAAGAAGACGTCACCTTCGCCCTCCCCGTCCAACTGCGCATCCTCAAACACGAGATGGCGTCTTAACCACGCATTCGTTTGAATCTCCCCCACGCGGAATATAGCCGGCGATCAACGATCGCCGGTCGCCGCGGCCTCTGCTTTTAACCACCGCCGCACCCCCAAGTCGTACACGGCTGCGCCCACCAGCCCGCCCACCAGCGGCGCGAGGATATACACCGTAAAAAACCCGCCCCGCGGCCCCGGGATCGCCACCGTCCCCCACCCCGCGAACCAGCTGAACAGCCGCGGCCCGAAGTCCCGCGCCGGGTTCAGCCCCGCCTGCGTCAGCGGCGCGACCACACAGATAATCGCCGCCACCGCGAACCCGATCGGGAACGCCACCCCCCGCCCCGTCGGCGCGTTGCCGTTCCTCGGCTCGACCAGCGCAAAGATAAACATCACCAGGAACGCCGTCCCGACCAACTCCGCTCCGAACGCCTGCAGATGGCTCACCAGCACCGGCTCACTACCGTCGGCCGCCGCCCACCCCGCCGCGACGTCGGGGTTCGGAAAGTACTCCCCGTAGGCCATCGCCGACCGCTCGCTCCCCGCCGCCCCCCGCTCGATCCCCTCGCGCGCCTCGAACGCCGCGATCCACCGGTAAAACAATCCGTGCACCACCGCCGCCGCGGCGAACGCCCCGACGGTCTGCGCCGCCGCATACGGGAGGATCAGCTTCCGAGGGAACCCGCGGAACACCGAGAACGCCACCGTCACCGCCGGGTTCAGGTGCGCCCCGCTCACCGCCGCCGTCGCGTAGATCGCCAGCCCCACCCCCAGCCCCCACACCAATGCGACTTGACCCAGCCCCGCCAAGGCCCCGGTGAACACCGCCACGTGTACCGACCCGATGCCGAAGAACACCAGGACAAACGTCCCCACCGCCTCGGCGATCAGCCGTCCCGTCAACGATTCACCGCGATCCGAATCCATCGCTGCAGCATGCCATAAGCGCCGCCGTATCGCCACCGCCCCACATGAAACTCAAACAAAAAAGACACGGCCTGCCCCGCCAACGACCGAGGACCTACCCCCGCATCCCGGAGATGTACTGCCGCGTCTCTTGCTCTTGCGGCTCCCCGAACACCGCCTCGGTCGGCCCCGCCTCGATCATGCGACCCACCCCGTCACGCACCCAGAATACCGCCGTGTCGTGTGCGATCCGACGGGCTTGCGCCAGGTTGTGCGTCACCACCAACAGCGTCAGCGGCCGCTCGTCCTCATCCGTCCTGCAGCAACCTTCGCCAAGTCCGCGGATCAGGTCCTCGATCACCCCGCTCGCGATCGGGTCCAGAGCGCTGCACGGCTCGTCCATCAACAACACCCTCGGCCGAAGCACCAACGCCCTTGCGATGCACAGCCGCTGCTGCTGACCCCCGGAAAGCGACAACGCCGGGGCGTGAAGTCGATCCTTCACCTCGTCCCATAGCCCCGCGTCACGCAGCACCGCCTCGGCCCGCGCCGCACGATCCGCCTTGCCCCGACCGATCCGGTGCTCCCGCATCGGCATCGTCAGGTTCTTGAGGATCGACGTCGCGAACGGGTTCGGCTTCTGGAA
>JBCBSA010000485.1:0-1617 GCA_039819425.1 Planctomycetota bacterium | reverse complement strand
GGCGGCCTCTTCTTCCGGAGGGGCCGCCCCGTCCAACCCCGCCCCGCATTACGGCGGCGACATGCTCGTTGAGGCCCAGCGCTACGCCGGCCTGTGCGTCGCCCTCGCCGCCGGCGAAACCTTCGACGTCGTCCACGCCCACGACTGGTTCACCTTCCCCGCCGGCATCGCCGTCGCCGCCGCCACCGGCAAACCCCTCGTCGCCCACGTCCACTCCACCGAGTTCGACCGCTCCGGCGAGAACACCCACTCGGTCGTCTACGACCTCGAACGCCAGGGCTGCCACGCCGCCGCCCGCGTCATCGCCGTCTCCCGACGCACCAAGGCCGTCCTCGCCGAGCGCTACGGCGTACCCGACCACAAGATCGATGTCGTCTACAACGGCATCGCCAACGGACCGGCCAACCCCGACCTCAAGCCCCCCGCCAAGATCGAAAAAGACGACAAGATCGTCCTCTTCCTCGGCCGCGTCACCATGCAAAAAGGCCCCGAGTACTTCATCGCCGCCGCCAAACGAGTCCTCGAAAAGATGGACCGCGTCAAGTTCGTCGTCGCCGGCACCGGCGACAAGATCCAGGAGATGATCGAACTCGTCGCCCGCGCCGGCCTCGGGCCCCACGTCGTCTTCACCGGCTTCCTCCGCGGCGACGACGTCGAACGCGTCTACCGCATGGCCGACGTCTACGTCATGCCCTCGGTCTCCGAGCCCTTCGGCATCGCCCCCCTCGAAGCCATCGCCAACGACGTGCCCGTCATCATCTCCAAGCAGTCCGGCGTCTCCGAGGTCCTCGAACACGCCCTCAAGGTCGACTTCTGGGACACCGACGAGATGGCCAACAAAATTATCGCCGTCCTCCGACACCCCCCCCTGGGCGCGACCCTCCGCGAGCACGCCGACCTCGAGGTCCGCAAGCTCACCTGGGACGGCGCCGCCGAGAAGTGCCTCGACGTCTACGAACGCGCTCTCGCTTGACACATCATCATGGCGGGCTTGGTCCGTTAGCCCCGGGCTCTGACCGGGGGTCGCGCCGCATGGAACCCCGGGCAGAGCCCGGGGCTAACGGTCACCCTGCCTCCATGTCTCACGTTTACCCATCTTCGCCGAACACTCCCACCCGTCCCATAACCCGGTTCCTACGCGGTCGACGCTTGGCCCTTCTCCACCCCCCACGCTCCCCTCGCCGATAACCACGGCGATGAGAACCCACGTTTCCCCGATCCTCGACCCGATCGCCCTCGCCCTCCTCGCCGCGCTGCTCCTCGCCCTCACCGGCTGCGGCGACCCCAAGTCCGCCGTCGCCGCCACCCACGAACCCAACACCGCCTCGGGCTCGTTCGACATCGGCCTGCCCGACCAATACCTCACCAACCGCGTTTACACCGGCTACGCCCAGTCCCACGGCGTCTACCTCGTCTCCGCCCACCGCATGCTCGTTGCCCTCGCCGCCGAGTGCACCAACGACAACCACCGCCCCTCCCTCGTCCGCTGGGAGCCCCAGGTCGGCGTCTTCCGCTGCCCCACCTGCGGTGCCAAGTTCACCCGCGACGGCCTCAACCGCGGCACCGACCAGGCCGAACGCCCCCTCGAACGCTGCCGCATCCGCCAGTCCGGCCGCA
>JBCBSA010000484.1:0-1628 GCA_039819425.1 Planctomycetota bacterium | reverse complement strand
AAAAAGAAGTCCGCGGGCTGACCGGGGTCCGCCAAGCGACCCGTTCGCTCTCGGGGAGACGTTCGAGTGGAGCTTGCCTGGGACTACACCCGGGGGTTCGTCTGCGGGGCGTTGTTTCCGGGGTTTCCGGGGCGTTGGCTTCCGGGGCGTTGAGTTCCGGTGGGGTCGTAGTCCGGACGAGGCGGGGTGGGGTGTGAGTGGGCTAAGGCGTGATCTCCCGTGGATTTATTGTCCGCCGTCGGCGAGGTCGGTCAAGCGGGCTTTGGGTGTTGTCCGATAAATCAGGCGGGCGCGAGGGGCTCAAGCCTCGCCCCCGCGTCGGTCCGATACCTCTCGCAGGCGACCCGGTAAGGGTAGCACAGATTGGACGTGGTTCAAGACAAGCGACTCGTCTGAAGGGATCGGTAATGCGGTTGGACTTCGCGGCTTACGTTGGGATCGGGGCGTTCGTGCTGGGGCTCGGAGGCTGTGCGGGTTTCGGAGGCGCAGCGCCCTCGATCGCCGCCTACGACGAAGCCCCCCGGGTCCGCGTGGCCTCGGCCGGAATGTCTCAAGCCGACCGGCGGACCCCGGCCCCGCCGATCCCCAGCCCGGACCCGCTCAACGCATTGGCCCTGCCCGGCGATCCGCAGGCGGTCGAAATTCCATCAAGCCCCGACATAACCCCGGCGACCCGGCCCGCGACCGAAACCGCCGAGTTCACCCCGGCCCCAACGACCCCGTCCCATATCACAGCCCCCGCCCCCGATCCCCGCCGCACCGGCCTGCACCGCTTCGGCGAACTCGACCCCCTCCGCACCCCCGGTTCTCCTGGCACCCCCGCCGCCAGCCCCCTCGACGACCAGGGCAGCCTCCGCCGCGTCACCTTCACCCACGAAGGCGCCGACTTCGACGTCGAGATCGACCCCACCGGCCGGTACCTCGTCTACGCCAGCACCCGCCACCGCCAAACCGCCGATCTGTACTTCCAGCGCGTCGACGGCACCGCCGTCACCCAGCTCACGACCGACCCGGGCAACGACGTGATGCCCACCCTCAGCCCCGACGGCTCCCAGGTCGCCTTCGCCAGCGACCGGGCCGGCACCTGGGACATCTACCTCATGGACACCGACGGCGGCCCCGCCGTGAAACTCACCGAGGACGGCGCCCAGAACCTCCACCCCAGCTTCTCCCCCGACGGCCGACGCCTCGTCTACAGCTCCCGCGGCACCCAGTCCGGCGTCTGGGAGCTCGTCGTCATCGACGTCGCCCGCCCCGCCCACCGCCAGATCATCGGCCACGGCCTGTTCCCGACCTGGTCGCCCACCGGCGACAAGATCGCCTACCAACGCGCCCGTGAACGCGGGTCCCGTTGGTTCAGCGTGTGGACCGTCACGATCACCGAGCAGGGCGAAGCCGTCCACCCCACCGAGATCGCCGCCAGCTCCAACGCCGCGATCATCACCCCCGAGTGGAGCCCCGACGGACGCAGCCTCGTTTTCTGCACCGTGCTCGACCCAACGACCGATAGTCCCGCTGGCTCACGGGCCGACATCTGGGTCTCGAACGCCGACGGCTCCGGACGGGCCCGGCTGACCCACGGCAGCTTCGGGAACCTTTACCCGACCTGGTCCCCCGACGGTTCGATC
>JBCBSA010000483.1:0-1629 GCA_039819425.1 Planctomycetota bacterium | reverse complement strand
TCCACCACAAACCACTCCACCCGCCGCAGCCCCGCCCCCGCCGCCCGCTCCACCTCGCGTCGCCCCTCGGCCAACAGCACCCCGTCCCGCCGCCGCTCCCGCGGCTTCTCCCGCCACCGCACCACCCGCTTCACCCGCGGGTTGCTCAGACTCGTGATGACCCGGTCGTCGCCCACCGCCGCATCCTACCGGCCGGTCGCCGCGGTCATGCCGGTGGTAACGGTTAGCGGGCCCCGGCAACGCCCGCCGCCCCCGCCGACCGCGTTCCGGGCGCGGGTCTTCCCCGCAAAACTCAACTTAAATTGACCGCTCCCGGGCGTGGGGTATAACCCAATTGAGATCAACGGTTGATCCGCGTCGGCGAGTCGCCGGCCCGCGGAGACACGCGACCATGGGGCCGACCGACATGCCAAGCCGACGGGAAACTTCGCCCTTCGCCGTAATCGCCGCCGTCGTCGCGCTGGGCTGGGCGCTGACGCTGGCCCAGGCCGCCCCCATCGGACTGACGGAAAACGGCACCGACGACAACACCCCGGAAACAAGCGTGGCCCCGGCCGACCAGGCCCTCGCCGCCACCGGAGCCGACGGCCCCGCCTACCCCGTCACCGGCTTCGAGTTCGCCTACCTCCGCGACGACCCCCGCCTGCCCACGCAAGCCCAACTCGACGCCCTCGTCGTCGAACTCTTCCCCACGCCCACCGGCTACGTCGCCCCCCGTCCGAGCGCCCCCGGAACCGAGGGCCCCGGAACCGAAGCCGCCAACGTCTCCGTCCCCCTCGGCCAGCTCGACACCCTCCCCACCAATCAGTTCCACGCCAGCGCCGCCAACCACGTCGCCGCGTCGATCGTCCGCGACTTCAACCGCCGCGGCTTCATCGGCGTCCTCGTCTCCCCCGACCCCGCCCAGATCCGCGTCGCCTTCACCGACGACGGCACCGCCGTCTGGGGCGACGACCTCCGACCCCTGGAAGAAACAACGCTGCGGCTCATCGTCCGCACCAACTTCGTCAGCGAGATGCGCACCGTCGCCAGCGGCGACCGCATCACCGACGGCCGACGCGTCAACCACCCGCTCCACGACCGCGTCCTCGAGCACTCCCCCGTCGGCGTCGGCGACCTGGTCGACCGCACCGCCATCGACGACTACCTCTACGACCTCAACCGCCACCCCGGCCGACGCGCCGCCGTCGCCGTCTCCACCGGGCTCGACCCCGCCGCCGGCGACACCGTCCTCGACTACCTCGTCGCCGAGGCCAAGCCCTGGACCGCCTTCGTCAACGTCACCAACACCGGCACCGCCAACACCAACGAGTTCCGCGAACGCTTCGGCTTCTTCCACACCCAGCTCACCGACCACGACGACATCTTCAGCCTCGAGTACGTCACCGCCGGCTTCGAAGACTCCCAGGCCATCTTCCTCTCCTACGAACGCCCCTTCGAAGACCACGACCGCCTCCACTGGCGCGTCTTCGGCGAGTTCCAGGACTTCGAGGCCTCCGACGTCGGGTTCCCCGGCGCCGACTTCTCCGGCACCGAGTACCGCGTCGGCGGCGAACTCATCTGGAACTTCTGGCAGGACGGCCCCTCCTTCCTCGACCTCGTCGCCGGTGCCCGCTGGGAAACCGTCAA
>JBCBSA010000482.1:0-1634 GCA_039819425.1 Planctomycetota bacterium | reverse complement strand
CGGTCCCCGAAGACAGCACGCCGCCGCTGCGGGGCGCGAATCTCCACGGCCCGTTGTTAAGCACGATTTATCACGACGCGACCCAGCGCGTACTCGACGACGCCTACCGCGTGGCCGCGGAAGCTTGAAGCCAAGACCGCTCGGGCGGGTCAGGCGCTCGCCCCCGACTCGCTCTCGACGGACCAGCCCCCCGGGGCCGCGACGCACCGGAACACCCGCGGCGGGGCGTCCACCGCGTTGCCCCAGTCGTCGGCGCTCAGGACCAGCTCGAAGTCCTCGGGCTTGATGCGTAAGACCCTTAGGTCCACCACGCAGGCGTAGTTCAGCCGGATCAGGAAGTACGGCCCGCGGTGGTCGGTGGCGACCGACACCGCGATGCCGGGCTGGTCCACGGGCTGGACGCGCAGGTCCATCCCCATCGGGGACAGCCGCGTGCGGGCTCCGATCTGCTCGAACGCCTGGGCCAAATCGGTGGTGCTGATCATGGGGCACTTCGCTTTCGTGGGGCCGCGGTGTGCGGGCCCGGGTGGACAACCGAGTCGAAATCGAGACAAGAAAAAACCCCGAGGCGAGTGGGCCTCGGGGCGTGGGAAGGCGTGGGTTTCACTGCGTTCCTTAGCGAAGAGGCTCCGTGGGTGCGCCGACGATCCGCGACGTCCAGCCGCAGCGGGGCTGCGAGACGGCGGAGACGACGGCGGTGCTAAGGGAGGCGTGGTGTTTCATGACGGTAAAGAGAGCTTATTCCCGGTGGCGTTACACCATAGGGCAGAACGCCCAGGATGCAACCTTTCGCGGGGTTAAATTTGCTAAAACTTGACCGACGGCGAGCGGAGAGCCCGCTCAGACCGCGGCCTTCGCGGCGGCGAGGGCCGCGTCGTAGTCCGGCTCCTCGGCGACCTCGGTGACGAGCTGGGAGTAGACGATCTTGTCGTCTTGGTCGACGACGAAGACCTGGCGGGCGAGCAGGCCGATCTCCTTGATACGGACGCCGTAGGCCTTGCCGAACGTGTGGTCCTTGAAGTCCGAGAGGCAGTGGACGTGCTCGACGCCGGCCGCGCCGCACCAGCGTTTCTGGGCCATCGGGGTGTCGACGCTGACCGTGAGCACGACCACGTCGCCCCCGAGGTCGCCGGCCGACTCGTTGAACCGGCGCGTCTCGGTGTCGCACACCGGCGTGTCGAGTGAAGGCACGACGCTGATGAGTTTGACCTTGCCGGCGTAGTCGGCCAGCGTCTTGTCGGACATGTCGTTGGCCTTGAGCGAGAAATCGGGGGCGGTGTCGCCGACCTTGAGCTCGTCGCCGACGAGGGTCATCGGGTTGCCTTTGAGGGTGACGGCGGCTTCGCGTTCGGTCATGGGGGCGGCTCCAGTTCGGGGCAATCTTGGGTGGCTTTCGATACTTCCGGGGTCGGCATTGTAGGAGCGGGCCGAACCCCGGCAAGTGCCGTGGACACGTTCAAGGCGGATCGAGCAGACCCGCCTCGCCCAGGAATCCGAACACGTCTTCCCACCGGCCGTGGCCCCGCGGCATGTCGTTGTGGCCGGTACCGGGGTAGATCACCAGCGTCGCGTCCGCCGCGGCGTCGGCGTTGCGGCGGGCGTGGGCGACGGGGATGACTTCGTCGTTACCGCCG
>JBCBSA010000481.1:0-1651 GCA_039819425.1 Planctomycetota bacterium | reverse complement strand
GACGAAGTCCGCCGCCTCGTCGAGACCCGCAAGCTCCTCCCCGGCTCCCAAGCCGCCGAAGCCCTCGGCTACAAGCAGGTCCTCACCGCCCTCTTCCCAAAGGACTTCCCCGCCGATCGTTTCCGGGGGGACCCGCTGATCCAAAACCTCGACGACGCCTTCGAGCGCACCAAGGTCCTCACCCGCCGCTTCGCCAAGCAGCAACGCACCTGGCTCAAGCGATTCCGCAACGTCCACTGGATCGACATGCCCCGCGACGAGCCCGCCGCCGCCCTGGCGATGAAATACGTCGAATCCAAGTCAAGTTAACTACCCGATGCGCTCTACGCGGTAAACCCCCGGCGTTCAACGACCGCCGGTCGCCGAGGTGCCCGCCCGATCCCCGGCCGCCGAAACAGCCGGTAAAATCAACCTAAGTCTTGATCCAAAAAACATCTACAAACCCCAACCGCCTCGCCGAAACCAAACACTCAAGCCCACCGACCCGACCGGCCCGATAAGGCGATGAAGGGCCTCGGGCCCATCCCGCCGCCCACCCCGCCCGCTGGACTCCGCCGATCACACCGATATGCTCCTCCGGGACCGATTAATCCAAACGCCTTAATCTCCCCCGCCTCGGCCCCTACTCGTACCCCCGCCATGGCCAAAAAGAAGTCCACATCCCGCCGCCGCTCCGCTCCCGCCGCGGCCGCCTCGGCCGAGGGCAAGCACCTGGTCATCGTCGAATCCCCGACGAAAGCCAAGACCATTAACAAGTACCTCGGCCCCGACTACGTCGTGATGGCCAGCGTCGGCCACATCCGCGACCTCCCCCCCCGCAACCCCAAAGGCGTCAAGTCCCCCGTCCCGGGGGTGGACCTCGACAACCGCTTCGAGCCGACCTACGAGGTCATGGCCGACAAGAAGAAGACCGTCACCGAGCTCAAGCGCGCCGCCAAGAAAGCCGCCGACGTCTGGTTTGCCACCGACCTCGACCGCGAGGGCGAAGCCATCGCCTGGCACGTCGCCCACGCCCTCGACTACCCCGTCGACGAAGCCAAGCGCGTCGTCTTCAACGCCATCACCAAAACCGAAGTCGAAAACGCCTTCGCCCACCCCCGGAAGTTGGAACTGAATCGGATCGACGCGCAGCAGGCGCGGCGCATCCTCGACCGCATCGTCGGCTACCAGGTCAGCCCCCTGCTCTGGAAGAAGGTCGCCGGCGGCCTCTCCGCCGGCCGCGTCCAGTCCGTCGCCACCCGCCTCGTCGTCGAACGCGAACGCGCCATCGACGCCTTCGTCCCCGACGAATACTGGAAGATCACCGGCCTCTTCACCCCCGACCTCGCCGACGCCACAAACCTCGGCGAATCGTGGCGAGGTTTCGTGCGCGTTGGCGAGGACGAGAACGACAAAACCGTCAAAGAACAGAACGCCTGGCTCTCCGACCACGGCTGCCTCAAAGCCGAACTCACCGAATACCGGGGCAAAAAATTCGAAGCCGACAACCGCGACGACGCCCTCGCCGCCGCCGAATCCCTCGGCTTCCAACTCCAAGACACCCTCGAATCCACCGACGGCAAAGCCAAGGGCCCCGCCCGCGCCCGCGTCCAATTCCTGGGCGCCCCGGCCACCGGCAGCTCCGCCCCCGCCTACGCCATCACCGCCGTCG
>JBCBSA010000480.1:0-1661 GCA_039819425.1 Planctomycetota bacterium | reverse complement strand
CCGCGTCGAGCCCGGCGAGTTCGAAGAGGTCTTTCCAGTCGATCAGCAGACGCAGGAAGTCGAGCATGAGATGAATCCCTCAGGGGCCAGCCCCGGAATGCCCCGGAACATCCCAAAGATACCACCCCAGCGATTCGCAGGCGTGCGGCGAACGGCGGGGGTTGTCCCGGCCGTGCGAGGTTGTGGAGCGGGATGCGTTACGGGTGGGCGGGGTAGCGCCGGCCCTTCCAGGCGTTGCCGCGGGTGTGGTGGGCGAAGATGCTGGCGAGGGTGATGACGAGGCAGGCGGCGCTGCCGATCGGCAGGGTCCAGGCGTAGGGCCAACGCAGACGCATCAGCTTGCGGGCGGCGTTGAGGGCGCGGGCCTGGAGCAGCAATGTCACGAGGGCCAGCGACAGGATGATGGCGGCGACCCATCCCGGTGACAGGATCAACCCCACCGCGGCGAACGGGGCGTAGACGAGCGGCCCGACGTTGAACAGCAGCACCGCCAGGCACAGCGGCAACGCCTTCCACCACCGGTGGTCGAGCCCGGCGTAGGCGTTCTTGGTCAGTCCTTCCCACATGTCGGCCGGGCCGTCGTACATCCGGCACCACTGCAGGTCGCCGGCCAGCGCGACGCGGTGCTTGGCGCCGGCGGCCTTGAGCGCGGCACCGAGTTTGAGGTCTTCGACCATCTCGCCCTTGACCGCTTCGTGGCCGCCGATCTGGTCGTACAGCGAGCGACGGACGAGGATAAACGCTCCGCCGGTGAGGGCGAAGTCGGTCTCCGGGTCCATCGCTTGTTCGAAGGGGAACATCAGGCCCAAAGCGAGGACGAGTTGGAGCTGAACAATGGCCTCGGCCGCGCTGCCGAAGCGGAGCGTGGGCGTGACGCCGACGAGGTCGGCGTCGTGTTCAAGGGCGTGCTCGACGGCGGTGCGGAGCAGGCGCGGGTGCCAGTGGATATCGGCGTCGGTGAAGCAGAGCCAATCGACTTTTGATTGATTGAGCGTTCTGGATTGGGTCAGCGTTTCGTAGCCGCGTTGGATGGCCCAGCACTTGCCCATCCAGCCGGGCGGGGGCTCGGTGTCGTTGCGGACGACGGTGAGGTTGCTGAACCGCTCGGTGAGGTCGGCGGCGATCGCCGGGGTCTCGTCAGCGCTGGCGTCGTCGATGAACACGACGTGGTGAGCGGGGTAGTCTTGTTCGCAGAGCTCGGGCAGCACCGCGGGAAGATGCTCGGCCTCGTTGCGTCCGGGGCTAAGGATCGCGACCCCCGGGAGGTTCGCCTCTGGAAGATTTGCATCCGTAAGTGGTGGAACCCAAGCGTCCGAGCCTTGGGCGAGCGGATCGACGGCTTCGGGCTGGGGCAGGCGGTAGCGGGCAGATCGGCCGTACCGCCCGCCGAAGTTGATCCACGCCCACACCGCGAAGGCGGCGGCGTTGACCCCAAGCAGGGTCCAGGCAAACGGGCTCACGTCGGACAAAAAAACGCCTCCGGGCGGAGCCAGCGGTTTGTCCCCCAAACCGCTCGGGCCCGACGCGAGTGTAGGCCACTCGCCACGAGCCCCTGGCTCGACGCCCCAGAGGCGTTTCCCCCCGCCCCCGCCCCCCGGGCACCCCCGGCCCCCGGAAACCCGGGACCCCCCCCCCCCCCCCAACCCCCCCCCCCCCCCCCC
>JBCBSA010000479.1:0-1688 GCA_039819425.1 Planctomycetota bacterium | reverse complement strand
ACGAACCACGTCGCCGTCGTCGGGGCGGGGCTGGGCGGCCTCTCCGCGGCGTGCACGCTGGCGGCGCGCGGCCACTGGGTGACGCTGTTCGACAAGAACAGTTGGCTGGGGGGCAAGGCGGCGCAGCTGGTGTCGGACGGCGAGCCCGGGCAGCGGTTCAAGTTCGACATGGGGCCGACGATTCTGACGGTGCCGCGGGTGCTGGAGCGGGTTTTCAAAGAGGCCGGCCGGGACATGCACGACTACCTGGACCTGGTCCGGCTGGACCCGCAGTGGCGGTGCTTTTTTGATCCTCCTACCGGAAGCGACAACTACGAAGTCCTCGACCTGCGTGAGAAGGTCGAGGACATGCAGGAAAGCCTGCGCGCGTTCTCGTCCGACTGGGAACTGGCCCGCAACTACCCGGAGTTCATCAAGTACACCGAGCGGCTGCACCGGATCAGCGACGACTTCTACTTCTGGAAATCGATCGGCGGGCTGCGCGACATGATGCAGGTCGGTGGGGCGTTCAGCCTGTCGACGCTCAAGGACGTGCTGTCGATGCGGATGGGCAAGTCGGTGGCGAGCACGATCCGCAAGTACATCCCCGACGAGCGCGTCGCCCAGATGCTCGACCACTTCACGCAGTACGTCGGCTCGTCGCCCTACGGCAGCCCGGCGATCCTCTGCGGCATCGCGTCGATGCAGGTCAACGAGGGCGTGTGGTACCCGATGGGCGGCACGCGGGCGGTGCCCGAGGCGCTGACGAAGCTGGCCCGTGAGCTGGGCGTGGACTGTCGGCCCGGCGAGGGCGTGACCCGCATCGTCACCGAACGCGGCAAGGTCACGGGCGTCGAGACGGACAGCGGCGAGACTATCGCCTGCGGGGCCGTCGTCTCCAACATGGACAGCGTGCGGACGCACCGCGAACTCATCGGCGGCGAGGTCGGCCGGGCGTTCCAGAAGCGGCGCAGCTACGAGCCGGCTTGCTCGGGCGTGGTGCTCTACCTCGGGCTGGACCGGGCGTACGACCACCTGGCCCACCACGGCTTTGTGTTCAGCCGGGACCCCGAAGAAGAGTTCGAGCACATCTACCACAAGGGCGAGCCCGCCCCCGACCCCACGGCTTACCTCGCCGCGACGGCACGCACCGAGCCCGAGGGCGCCGTCGCCCCGCCGGGCGGCGAAGCGCTGTACGTGCTCGTCCACACGCCGTACCTCCGCGACCACCACGACTGGTCGAAGGACGGCGAGCTGTTCCGGGGGTACCGCCAGACGATCCTGGACAAGCTCAAGCGCACGGCCGGGATGCCCGACCTCGAAGACCGCATCGTCTTCGAGCGGGCGCTGACGCCGCAGGACATCCATGAGCGGTACAGCGTCCTGAACGGGGCGATCTACGGGTTGGCTTCGCACGGCAAGTGGCTGGGGGCGTTCAAGCCGGCGAACCGCAGCCCGGACGTGGAGGGGTTGTACCTGGCCGGGGGCGCGGCGCACCCGGGGCCGGGGATGCCGATGGTGATGATGTCGGGGTGGATCGCGGCCGACACGCTGGACCAGGACGGCGTGGTGACGGCGAACGAAAAGCCGGCGGGGGTGACGGCCTGATTGAATGTTTGTTGGGGCTCGGGTTTGACAGGATTACAGGACGAAAGGCAGAGATTAACAGGATCCAGACACAAAGCAGCGTTTTTCTCTAGATCCTGTAG
>JBCBSA010000478.1:0-1706 GCA_039819425.1 Planctomycetota bacterium | reverse complement strand
CCTCGGGGTTGCCGGAACTTCCGGGGGCCGCGAAGCGCCGCTCTAGCACGTGGAAGATGTAAAGCAGCACCGGCGTCAGCTGACCGGGCGAGCCCAGCATGGCTTCCATCTCGAAGGCTTGCCAGTCCGCGTAGTTCAGCGTGTCGTGGTCCGCGTCCAACAGCGTGCCGAACATGCCAGACGCCGTGTACACGCTGAGGGCTTCCTTGATGTCGCGGTCCTGGAGCAAGCCCCGCAGCACCGACAGCGTGCGCTGCTCGGGCTTGCCGATCCGGGCCACGGCCTCGAGGGCGTCGGCGATCGCGTTGGTCTGCGCCGTGTCGGGCTCGCACCCGGCGAGTCGGCAGAGCTCGACGAGCCAGTCGCGAGCCCAGATGCGTTCGGATTCCTGGTCGATGAGTCGCAGCGGCTGGAAGTCCAACCCCCCTGCCGCGCCTAGATCGTGGAACTCCCCGCCAACGGCTTTCGTCAAGGCCCGACTACTCCGCCCCACATCAAAGAAGTACACCTGAGCCCCCGGATACCTTCGGAACTGCGCGGCGAGGGTGGCGAGCAGGGTGGATTTACCGGCCCCCGTCGGGCCGAGGATCATCGTGTGTCCGACGTCTCCGTCCCAGAGGTTGAGTCGGAACGGGGTCGCGCCGCGGGCGGCGGCAGTCAGCAGCGCAGGGCCGCGCAGGTGCTCACACTCCGCGTCGCCCGCCCACACACTCGAAATCGGCATCATGTCGCAGAGGTTCAGCGAGTGCAGCAACGGACGCCGCGCATCGGCGTAGACCTGCCCCGGTAACGACCCCAACCACGCGTCCACGGCGTTGACGGTTTCGACGACGGAGACGAGGCCCAGGCCGTCGATGACTTGGCGGATCTGCCGCGCCCGGCTCGCCGCCTGATCGGCCGACTCCCCGTGTGTGGTGATGGTCAGGGTGAAGTGGCCGTACGCATAGATGTCCTCGCCCAGCCCGGCGTACGCCGCGTCGGCGTCGTCATACTTGGCCACCGCTTCTTGATCGACCTCGCCGCTCTCTTTCTTAGCGATCGCTTCTTTGAGCAGGGTTTGCAGCGTTTTCCGCTTGCCGAACCAGAGCTGACGGATACGGCCGAGCTTCTTCTGCGCGTCCTCACGCGAGTACGGCATCCACCGCACCACCCAGCGGTACGGGATGCCCAGCGAGTGCAGCCGGTCGAGCATCGCCGGGGTCGTCGTGTTCGGCCACGACCGCACCCCGATCGTCGCCAGGTGCAGTTTCCCGAGACGCGGAGCGAGGCCACCAACAAAACGGGCATTGCTCAACAGACAATCCAGGTGCATCGGCACCTCGGGCATCTGGACGTCGATCGGGTGGTCCGTAACCGTCGAGTGCAGGTACGTCAGCAGCTCGTCGCCCGCCAAAATCTCGACGTGCAGCAGCGTCTGGGCCAACAAGTCCATCGTGGTCTCGACGGTGTTCTTGTATTGCCGCAGCTCCGAGCTGTAGTCCGCCGAATCGTCGCGGTCGTCGCCTTCGATCAGCAGCTTCCGCACCGACGCCACCCGGTCCGTGGGCGGCAGGTACGTGAAGCTGATGAAGTGCTGGGTTTCGTAATGGGTGTCGATCGCGCTGTAGCCCCGGCGACGCTCCTCGTCGATCGTGAAACTCACCGGATCGGGGAAGTCCGAATCCGGGTAGTCCGCCACGTGGACGCGGCGGGCTTCAAAATGCAGC
>JBCBSA010000477.1:0-1743 GCA_039819425.1 Planctomycetota bacterium | reverse complement strand
CGACAAACCTCCCCGCCCCTGATCGAGTGCGGCCCGACGTGTAAACGCCGGGTCGTGCTTTTTTTTCGTATCCCGCGGCCCATCGGCGAAGGCGGCTGCGCCGCACCCGCTAAACAAAAACCGGGACACGCTTACCCGTCGGTGCCG
The DNA here is from genome assembly GCA_039819425.1 of Planctomycetota bacterium. Taxonomy (GTDB): domain Bacteria; phylum Planctomycetota; class Phycisphaerae; order Phycisphaerales; family Phycisphaeraceae; genus Algisphaera. Next base: position 1,596 of record JBCBSA010000477.1, on the reverse strand, counting down.
AAGTACCGGTCGCCCGCATCGCCGAGGCCGGGGACGATGTAGCCGTGGTCGTTGAGGCCGCGGTCGATGCCGGCGACGACGATCGGCACGTCGGGGTGCGCCTCGGCGAGAGCCCGCAAGCCTTCGGGGGCGGCGAGGACGCCGACGAAGGTCAGCCGCTTGCACCCGCGTTGTTTGAGCAGGTCCACGGCCGCGACGGCGCTGCCGCCCGTGGCGAGCATCGGGTCGGCGATCAGCACCGGGCCGTCGGCGACGTTCGGGGGCAGCTTCTCGTAATACCACTCGGGCTCAAGCGTCGCCTCGTTGCGGGCCATGCCGATGTGCCCCACCTGCGCCCCCGGCAGCAGACGCAGCATGCCGTCGGCCAAACCCAACCCCGCCCGGAGGATCGGCACGATCGTGATCGACTCGGCGATCCGCGGCGCGTCCATCGGCTCCAGCGGCGTCTCGATCCGCTCGACGTGCAGCGGCATCTCCCGGATCGCCTCGTACGCCAACAGGTGCCCCAGCGCCTCGACCGCCTCGCGAAACCGTAGGCTCGGCGTCGTCCGGTCCCGCAGGTCCGTCAACAGGTGCTCGGCCAGCGGGTGGTTCGCCAGCGTCACGTTCTTGGGCAGATCCTTCACGTCGGTCAACGTCGGTTTCCTCAAGGTGGTTTGTCACTGTAACCCAACCGCCCGCAAGCCGAGGTTCGGCCCGTATCGCCCCGACACGCGCACAAAAAAACCGAGCGACGCGGGATAAATGATCGAAAAGAACATGGGTATGCGTTGGCGTGCGCTCGGCGGGTCGAAACAACCCTGATCGAATCTTCTACATCACGTCGGTTGCACCTCCCTTCGGGAAACGGGGCTGCTGCCTGTCCAATCCTATTATCGGATCAAACGTCGGCGGGATCAAGGATTTTCTGGTGCCGCGTGACTCGTGTTCGCCGGCACGGCAATCAGCTCCGAGCCCAGCACGCGGGCATCTCGCGGCGGCCGCCAGCCCCACGACGCGGCGAGGCGGGCGACGGCGTCGGCGGTGACCTCGGGGTCGAAGCCGTAGGTCGCGTGCAGCCGGTTCAGTTCGCTGAAGCCGACCCAGAGGTGCGTCACACCGCGGTCGCGCAGGGCCTGAGCGACGCGGTCGGGGTCGTCGGTGGTTCGCAGGATCGGCGTCAGCGGACTCGGGTCGAACGCGCTGGCGTAGACGAAGTCGGGTCGGAGGTAGAACAACGCCTGATTGTCGCCGACCACCATCACGCGGGCGTCGGGCGGGAGCCGGTCGAGTTCCGACGGCTGCATCACGCCGGTGCCGTGGGGTTCGGGCAGGGCGTCGGCCATGAGCCAGAACGGGGCGTGGGCCCGGGCCTGCGGGTTCGCGGTCGGCACCCGCCGCGTCTGCGACCACGCCGTCTCCCACTGCCCCGCCGCGAGCACGACGCCCAGCACCGCCACCCCCAGCGTGCCCCACGTCTGGCCTCGCCCCCCACCCATTCCCGCCAACACCCCACCCCCCCCCCCCCCCACCCCCCCCCCAAGGCAGACCCAACCCCAGAAAACCCCGCACCCAAAGCCCGACCGGGGGACCCGGAGGGGGGGGGGAAGAGGGGGG
>JBCBSA010000476.1:0-1747 GCA_039819425.1 Planctomycetota bacterium | reverse complement strand
CGCAGCACGCGGTGCAACTCGAGCAGAAACGGGGCCTGCACCGTCCGCCGTTTGTGGTGGCGCTTCTTGGGCCAGGGACCACGCCGAGTATTTCGCCTGGATGGAGGACCACGCGGAACAGGTGGAGGACCGGTTCGAGCGCCGGCCGTTCGAGCGGCCCGGCTCGGCGGGAGAGGGCGAACTCGTGGGCACGAACTTCGAGCGCAAGTACCGCCGCGAGGGCCGGCCGTTCCACGCGATGGTGCTGGTCAAGCGGTGAGGGTGATCACGCACCGGTCTCACCTTTAGCGGGTGACGCGCAGCGTCTCGCGGTCCGTCGGCCCCCCGGGAAGGGCGGCTGCGCCGCTCCCGCTAAACGCCGAGTTGGTATGGATCAGAGGATGGCCCGGACACAAAACCGCGCGGCGTACCGGACCCTGCGCCCACTCGGCCCGCGTCGGATCGCCGTGGGGTATAGTTGAGGTTGTCCAAAATTCCCGGAGAGCTTGCCATGCTAAAGGTCGTGTATCGGTGCGGGGGATGGGTGGTGGTGTCGGCTTTCGCGTTGGTGCTGTGGGGTTGCGCCGGGTCGGGCGGCGACAACGACGCGGGGCCGGCGACCGTTCAGGCGCTGGCGACTTCGGCCCCGATCCTCGGCCAGGTGTCGGGCGACGAGCCGGCGATCCAGAGTTACGGGTTGGGGGTGCTCGACCCCGCGGCGTTCGCCGACCTGGGCCTGGACACGAAGTTCGTCGACCAGGGGGTCAAGGTCGACTTCGCCCGGCACTCGGTGATCCTGCTTAGCCTGGGCGAGCAGCCCACCGGCGGGTACGCGGCCGAGATCACGGCCCTCCAGGTCAAGGGCAACGAAGTCTTCGTCCAGGCCACCGCGACCCGCCCCGGCCCGGAGGCGACGGTGACCCAGGCGATCACCTACCCCTACGCCGCCGTGGCGACCGAGAAGCTGCCGGCGGGGGTTGTGCTGCGGAGCGATATCACGTCGCTGCCGTAGTGCGGAGAGCCCCGGCCGCGGTCCGTTTGGCCCCGGGTCAATGCCCGAGGCCGCTTGGGCCCCGCGGCGGATCGGGTTAGGATAAATAGGTAGCAGGATTCTTGTCTCAAGGGCCGCGGCCGGCCCAAGACCCCTCGGCGGTTTGGCCGATCAGAACAACAGCCGAGCGTTGCGTTCGATTTCGGCTCGGCGTCGAACCCGCGTCCCCTCGGCGTCTTTGTCTTGCTCAGCATCGCTTGTCCAAGTTGCTCGACCTCGCTGGACGTGGACGCCGGCTTCGCGGGGGGCATCTGCCGATGCTCGAACTGCGGCGCGGTGTTGTCCGTGCCGCGTGACCCCCAGAAAGGAACGTCGCAAATGGTGCGCAAGCCCGGCCCCTCGTCTTCGGGAAGCCCGTCCCGCCCCGACTCGCCGATGAGCAGCAAGTCGGGCTCGGGTTCCAACGCCGGCGCCTCCGCCGCGGGCCGATCGGGCACGCGGGCCGGCACCTCGGCGGGCACCCGCGCCGGCACGGCGGTCGGGGCCCACCCCGCCTTCACGACCGAACGCGCCGACACCGCGCCCGCCGGTGGGGCGTTGATGGCCATGCCGATGTCACGCAAGCCCCGGCCCGCGCTGGTCGGGCTCGCCATCGCCGGCTGGGCGACCTTCGCCGTCCAGTGGGTCCTGGTCATCGTCATCATCCTCGGCCGTGGCGACACCGCCCGCGTCGCCGCCGCCGAGAACATCCCCGCGTCGCCGCCCCCCCCCCCCCCC
>JBCBSA010000475.1:0-1790 GCA_039819425.1 Planctomycetota bacterium | reverse complement strand
CGCCGTATTTCGTCAGGGCTTTCTGGTCGGGGTCGGCCAAAAGGGGGAAATTCAGCGACTGTTTCTCGGCGAACTTGGCGTGAGATTTCTCGTCGTCTGGGCTTACGCCCAGGACCACCGCTCCGGCGTCCCGCAGCGGCCCGGCCGCGTCGCGGAAGGCGCAGGCCTCTTTCGTGCAGCCCGGCGTGGCGTCCTTAGGGTAGAAGTACAAGACGACCCAACGGCCTTTGTAATCCGACAGCTTATGGGGCTTGCCGGCCTGGTCTTTGAGGGTGAACGCGGGGGCGGACTTACCGACTTCGATCGGATCGCTCATGATTTTTTCCGGCTCTCGGGGTGGCTCGTGGCGGTTTCGGCGGCAGACTATAGGGACCGCGGCCGGCCGCGTCGCGCTGTGGTGTAGTAAGATGCCACGAGCGGCGCGGGAGGGTGTCGTGTTTCGGGGGTTTGGAGGGGTGAGCGTTGCCGGCCGATCGATGAGACCGGATGCGGGGCCGCCCCGATAACGTTTTATGCATACGCCGACAGACGGAGGCCAAGCACCGTGGCGATCAATCCCAAACGAGCCCTGATCACCGGGATCACCGGGCAAGACGGCTCCTACCTCGCCGAGTTCCTGCTGGCCAAGGGCTACGACGTGCACGGCCTGATCCGGCGGGCCTCGACGTTCAACACCGACCGCATCGACCACATCTACACCGACCCGCACGAAGACGGACCCCGCGTGTCGCTGCACTATGCCGACCTCACCGACGCGAACAGCCTCTTCAAGGTCGTCCGCCAGGTGAAGCCCACCGAGGTGTACAACCTCGGCGCCCAGAGCCACGTCCGCGTCAGCTTCGATCAGCCGATCTACACCGCCGAGGCCACCGGCGTGGGCACGATCAACCTGCTCGAGGCCGTCCGCCAGTTCCAGGACGAGTCGGCCTACCAGATCCGCTACTACCAGGCATCGACCTCCGAGATGTTCGGCGGCATGCCCGAGACCGCCCCGCAGTCCGAGGCCACCCCGTTCCACCCCCGCTCGCCCTACGGCGCCGCCAAGCTCTACGGCCACTGGATCACGATCAACTACCGCGAGTCGTACGACATGCACGCCTCTTGCGGCATCCTCTTCAACCACGAGAGCCCCCGCCGCGGCGAGACCTTCGTCACCCGCAAGATCACCCGCGCCGTCGGCCGGATCAAGCACGGCCTGCAGGACAAGCTCTACATGGGCAACCTCGACGCCAAGCGCGACTGGGGCTTCGCCGGCGACTACGTCGAGCAGATGTGGCTGATGCTCCAGCAGGACACGCCCGACGACTACGTCGTCGCCACCGGCGAGACCCACACCGTCCGCGAGTTCTGCGAGCGGGCGTTCGGCCGCGTCGACCTGGACTACAACGACTACGTCGAGATCGACCCCCGCTACTACCGGCCCGCCGAGGTGGACTTGTTGTGGGGCGATCCGACCAAGGCCAAGCGGCAGCTCGGCTGGGAGCCGCGGGTGTCGTTTGATGGCTTGGTCGACATGATGGTCGATGCCGACATGGACCTGGCCGCCCGCGAGAAGACCCTCGTCGACGCCGGCCACGCCGTGGCGGGGATCGAGGGGGTGCGGCACTAAGCCCGTTGTCGTGGCCGGCACACGGATCGGGACACACCGACATGGCTTCAACGAAAACCGACCTCACGTCCACGGGGAAAGTCATCGTCTACGCCTGCGTAGCGGTCGGCCTGACCGCCGCGATGGTGACGATGCGGCTGATGGAGATGAGCGGCTTCGTGCCCGGTGCGATCTTCGGAGC
>JBCBSA010000474.1:0-1807 GCA_039819425.1 Planctomycetota bacterium | reverse complement strand
GTTCAAGCTGGATGCGCCGCTGCCGAACCGTCGGCTGGTGGAAGCGGTGGTGGGGCTGTCGCACCCGTTGCTGGGGCAGACGATCCGGGAGGGGCGGTTCCGCAGCCGGTACGACGCGGCGGTGATCGCGGTGCACCGCGGGGGGGAACGGCTGAATCAGCGGTTGGGGGACGTGCGGTTGGAGGCGGGCGATGTGTTGTTGTTGGACACGCACCCGCGGTTCGTCGAGCGGCAGCGGAACCGGCAGGACTTTGTGTTGGTGTCGGCGGTGGCGGGTTCGGCGGCGTTGCGGGCGGACCGGGCGTGGCTGGCGCTTTTGTTGCTGGTGTTGATGATCGGGCTGGCGACGCTGACGCCGATGCGTCTGGTGACGGCGGCGATGCTGGCGGCGGGGGGGATGGTGATCGGGGGCTGTTGCACGCCGGAGCAGGCGCGGGGGGCGGTGCGGTGGCGGGTGCTGTTGGCGATGGGCGGGGCGTTGGGCGTCGGCACGGCGCTGGAGTCGACGGGGGCGGCGGTGGGGGTGGCGACGGCGATGGTCGACGCGTTCGCGCCGGCGGGTCCGACGGCGATCCTGGCGGCGGTGTACCTGGTGGCGATGGGGCTGACGTCGCTGATCGGGCCGATCGGGACGGTGGCGATGGTGTTCCCGGTGGCGAAGGCGGCGGCGGTGGCGCAGGGGCTGAACTTCGAGCCGTTCGCGGTGGCGTTGATGATGACGGCGGCGGCGAGCTTCGCGACGCCCACGGCGTACCAGACGAACCTGATGGTGTACGGCGTGGGGGGCTACCGGTTCGCGGACTTCGTGCGGGTGGGGCTGCCGTTGAACCTGTTGGTGATGGGGGTGACGCTGGCGGTGGCGCCGCGGGTGTGGGGGTTTTAGGCTTCGCTTGGGTGCCGGGCCTGCCGCCCGGCTCGGCTCACCACGCCTCGCGGCAGGGCCGGTTGACGCGGGCCCAGTACGAATCGAGCTGCCCGACCATCGTGCCGAAGGCGTCGAAGTCCATCGGCTTGACGACGTAGCTGTTGGCGTGGTGGTCGTAGGCGCGTTGGCGGTCCTGGTCGTTGTCGGAGGTGGTCAGGACGACGACGGGGATCTTGCGGTAGCGGTCGTCGGTCTTGAAGTCGTCGAGGACCTCGAACCCGCTGCGGCGGGGCATCTTGAGGTCGAGGATGACCAGGTCGGGGCGGAGGTCGGGCGTGTCTTGGAGGGTGTCGAGGTAGTTGCGCGCTTCGACGCCGTCGCGGCAGCGGGTGAGCTGCGCGTCGCGGTTCTGCTTGGCCCAGGAGGTTTCCAGCAAGAGGGCGTGGTTGTCGTCGTCTTCCACGATCAGGACGTGGAGCGGGCTGGGGGGCTTGCTCATAGCGTGTTGGCTTTCCCAAAGGCATCGGCCGAGCCGCCCGGCCACTCCATCCACACCGCCGTGCCCCGGTCGGGTTCGGAATCGATCCACGCGTGGCCGCCGTGCCGCTCCATGACCCGGCGGACCGTGGCCAGCCCCAGGCCCGTCCCGGGGACCTCGGGGTGGAAACGCTCGAACATCTGGAAGGCCTTGGCGCTCTGCTCGGCGGTCATGCCCGACCCGCGGTCGCACACGGCGACGCGGACGCGGCTGCCGAGTGTCTCGTGGCGCAGCTCGACGACACACGGCGGCTCCTGGGGCAGGCCGTACAGCAACGCGTTGCACACCAGGTTGGACATCGCCGAGGCGATCTGCACGGGGTCGCCGTAGACCCGCATGGTCCGCCGCGGGCGGTGGACGCCGACCGATCGGCCGTCGGCCAGCGACAGGACCTTGGCCACGAC
>JBCBSA010000473.1:0-1814 GCA_039819425.1 Planctomycetota bacterium | reverse complement strand
GGGTGGAGAGCTCGAGCAGGTCCTGGCGGGCGGACTCGAGGCGGCGGGCGATGTCGGAGGTGGGGGGTGGGGTGTCGGTCATGGCAGATGGGATGTTGTTTTACGCAAGGAAAGGATATCGGGGGTGGGGGATCCGGGGCTTGGTCGCTGCGCCCCGCAGCCCTCGGCTTGAGCCGAGGTGCTTCCGGGAATGCTTCCGGGGGCGGGGGGGTATGCTGTGCGGGCCTTGGAGGAACTCAAGCCCATCCTGTTTACGGTGTTCGAGCACAGCGGGGACGCGCTGGCGGCGCGGCTGATCGGGGAGGTGAAGCGGAGGCAGCCGGGGCGGTCGATCGTGGCGTTCGGGGGTCCGCAGATGGAGGCGGCGGGGGCGGAGCTGATCGAGACGTCGATCGGGACCTCGACGATGGGGCTCGACGCGCTGGGGCAGGCGAAAGAGCTGTTTCGGCGAAGGGGCGTGTTGCGGCAGTGGTTGGAGGAGCACGATATCGCGGCGCACGTGCCGACGGACAGCCCGGCGGCGAACTGGTCGATGTGCCGGGCGGTGCGGACACTGCGGCCCGAGGCCCGGATCGTGCACCTGGCGGGGCCGCAGCTGTGGGGGTGGGCGTCGTGGCGGATCCGGAAGCTGCGGCGGTTGACGGATCACGTGATGTGTTTGCTGCCGTTCGAGCCGGAGTGGTTCGGGTCGCGGGGGGTGCGGTCGACGTTCGTGGGCCACCCGCTGTTTCAAGAGGCGGCGAAAGGGGCGGGTGGTGAGGCGGCGACGGCGAGCGACGGGGAGCCTTTGCGCGACGGGGCGACGAAGCTGGCGCTCTTGCCGGGGTCACGGCCGAAGGAGATCGAGCGGAACTGGCCGACGATGTTGCGGGTGTACGACCAGGTGCGTCACCGGGTGCCGGGGCTGGCGGTGACGGTGGCGGCGGCGGACGCGGAGCGGGCGAAGCAGATGAACCGGCTGTGTCCGGGGGGTCGGCCGCCGCGGGGGGTGCAGGTGTCGGTGGGCCGGGCGCAGGCGGTGCTGGACTGGGCGGACGCGGCGTTGGTGGTGTCGGGGACGGCGACGCTGCAGGCGGCTTCGCGGCGGACGCCGTCGGTGGCGCTGTACGTGGCGAACATGGCGTTGTGGAACACGGTGGGGCGGGTGTTGGTGCGGTCGCGCACGTTTGCGTTGCCGAACGTGATCGGCGAGTCGCTGGGGATCGGCCGGGTGATGCCGGAGCTGATCCCGCACGACGGGTCGCCCGAGCCGCTGGCGGCGGCGCTTCTGCCGTTGTTGCGGGACGAGTCGGCGCGGGCGGAACAGCGGGAGCGGTGCGACGCGGTGGCGGCGGTGTTCGACGGGCTGGTGTTTCGGGAGGCGGCGGCGGACGTGCTGTTGGGGGAGATCGGGGGGTAGGCGCCCGTAATCGTGGCTCGTCCTCCGCACGAACCTGTGCCCGCGGTAAGCACCTGTGGATACGGATTACGATGACGAGTCATGAGAACGAACAGGGCCGGATAGGTTTCTGGGACGTGGAAGCGCAAAAACAAGAGGGCGGCCCGTGGGGGCCGCCCTCTGTTTGGGCTCCGAGGCGTAGTGGGGTTTGGCTTGAGTCGGGGCGGGCCTGTTTCGGAGCGGCCCGCCGGGTTGGGGAGCCGCGTCACGTGCCGCGGCTCCGGGGAAATCAAGCGTAACTCACTTACTTCTTCTTCTTGGTGACGCGCTTCTTGGCGACTTTCTTCTTGGTCGCTTTCTTCTTGGCGACCTTCTTCTTCGTGGCCTTCTTCTTGGTCACCTTTTTCTTGGCCACCAAGAAGAAGGCCGCCAAGAA
>JBCBSA010000472.1:0-1838 GCA_039819425.1 Planctomycetota bacterium | reverse complement strand
GAGGTGTTGGCCAACTCGCCGCGTTGCCAGGTCCGTGCGACCTGGACCAGATCGACGGGCGTGCCCAGGTCGGCCAACCGCGCGGCGTGGCGTGGTAGGCGTCGATCATCTTTGTCGCCAAGCCGTGCCGGTGTTCGTAGAGCGCGTCGCGGTGGACGGGGTCGTCGACGACGTCGTGGTACTCGCCGTGCTCGGCCGTGAGGTCGTAGAGGTGTTCGCGGCCGTTGTCGTGCAGGACGTAGCGGTGCGTCGGGGTGCGCCAGGTCCGCCAGTGGCCGGGGAACTGGCTGCTCTCCATCAGCACGCCGGGTTTGCCGCGGAACGGCTGCCCCGACAACGCCGGGACCAGCGACGCGCCGTCCGCATGCGGCGGCACCGGCACGCCGGCCAACTCCAGGAACGTCGGCGCGATGTCCACCGCTTCGACCAGCCCTTCACACACCCCCTTGTCGACTCCCGGCCCGCGCACCAGCAGCGGCACCCGGCTGATGCAGTCCGGCCCCGGGTAGCCCTTGGCCCACCGCAGAAAATCCCCCAAAAACTCGCCGTGGTCCGACGTGAACGCCACCACCGTGTTCTCCGCCAGGCCGCGCTCGTCCAGCGTGTCGAGGATCCGGCCCACCCAGTGGTCGACCTCGCTGATCATGGCGTAGTAGCCGTGCGCCGCCTGCCGCCGCGTCGCGTCGCTGAACCCCGCCTCGTCGGCGTTGGCGCGCACGTCGTCGGGCATCGCGTTAAGCGTTAGCCGGTCGGGGTCGTACAGGTCGAGGAAACGCTGCGGCGCGAACAGCGGCGAGTGCGGGCTGTAGAACCCGGCGATCGTGAAGAACGGCCGGTCACCGGCACCGTTCAGCAGGTCGATCGTCCGCTGCCCGACGAACGCGGTGTGCGTCGCGTCGTCGTCGCCGGCGAACGGGACCGTGGTCCACGGGTCGGGCACCCCGTCGTGGTCCACCGTGTCCTCGAAGGCCACCGCCTCACGCCACACCCCGGCCGCGGGGGGCAGCACGTGTCGGCTGATCGCGTCGAGCTGGTCGGGCCGGGTGCGTCGGATGTACGCGCGGTATGCGTCGTCGTAGGGGCCCGGCTCGTCGCTGATCTCGAGGTGGTCGAAGTCGTAGGCCGGATGCGGCTCGCGGTGATCGCGGTTGCTGTGGGGCAAAAAGTGCAGCTTGCCGACGTTCGCCGTCCGGTAGCCCGCCCGGCCCAGCAGCGTCGCCAGCGTCGCCGTGTCCTCGGGCACCGGCACGCCCATCTCGGTGATGCGCAGGTTCGTCGGGTATCGCCCGGTCAGCATGCTGATCCGTGAGGGCATGCACAGCGGGTGCTGCACGAAGTGACGCGCAAACCGCGTGCCTTCCGACGCCAGCCGGTCGAGGTTCGGCGTGACGACATCGGGGTGGCCCGCGCAGCCCATGGCGTCGTAACGCATCTGGTCGACGTAGAGCAGGAGAAAGTTGGGGGGCTGATTCATGCGGGAGGTCTCAACAAGACAAAGCCACAACGAAGGTGGAAGAACCAAGATAATGATTCTTCCGAGGCCCGACCGCCCGCCCCGTCACGGCGGCGTATCGGGCACGCCCAGGCCCAGGCTCCGCAGCACCGGCTGGGGCACGAAGGTCTGCCGCACCGCCGCCGCCTGCGACCCCCGCAGGCGTTCGGCCACGACCCGCTCCACGCCGCGGGCGATCTCCTCCCACGGGATCGCGATCGTCGTCAGCCCCAGAGACTCGGCGATCGGCGCGTCGTCGAACCCCACCAACGCCGGCACCCGTCGCCCCCGCTTCCGGCAGTACGACACCAACCCCTCGGCTAGCCGGTCGTTGCCCGCGAACACC
>JBCBSA010000471.1:0-1845 GCA_039819425.1 Planctomycetota bacterium | reverse complement strand
CAGCCCCCGGATCTTCCGCAGCTCCACCACCGCGTCCACCACCCCCGCAAAGATCAACCGGTCCCCCACCCGCAGCACCTGCTCCGGCCCCACCGCCACCAACCGCTCGCCCCCACGGTCGATCTCCACCAGGTACGCCCCCGGCAGATTCCGCAGCCCCGCCCCCTCCACCGTCTGACCCGCAAACGGCGCGTCCACCGCCACCATCATCTCCACCGTAAACCTCCGCCCCCCCCCCGGAATTTTCCCCTGCGCGTCCGGGAGGTCCAGGTCCGGCCGGCGATCCGGCAGCAGCCGATCCGACACCAACAACAAGTACCCGATCCCCACCAACGCCGCCGGCACCCCCACCCACGAGATCGTGAACAGCCCCAGCTCCACCGCCGACCGCCCCCCGCCCTCCGCCACCGGGCCCAACCGCTCCCCCGCCCCCTGCGCGTCCTTCACCATCCCGCTCACGAACAGGTTCGTCGCCGTCCCGATCAGCGTGCACGACCCGCCCATGATCGCCGCGTACGACAGCGGGATCAGCAGCTTCGACGGCGCGATCCCCGCTTTCTTCCCCCAGTCCTGCACCACCGGGATCATCATCGCCACGATCGGCGTGTTGTTCAGAAACGCACTCAACCCCGCCACCGTCGGCAGCAGCCGCGCCTGGGCCGAACGCACCCCCCGGGGCCGGCTCAACAACGGCCGCATCAACCGCTCCATCGCCCCCGTCCGCGACAGCCCCTCGGCCACCACGAACAACACCCCGATCGTCACCAACGCCTCGTTCCCGAACCCCGCCACCGCCTCCCCCGCCCCCGGAAATAACTCCGAGAAAACGCCGAGTGCCGTCAGCACCGCCATCCCCCCCACCAGCACCGTGTCCGGCCCCGCCCACGCCCGCACCATCACCACCGCCATCCCCCCGATCAGCCCCAACGTCACCCAGCCTTCCCACGTCATCACCGACCACTCCGCGTCGCCACACAACCCCAACCAACCAAGCCGCAGAGTGTAACCCGACCACCGCGCCGAGCCCCTAGAGGTAACCTGTCTCCCGATGGACTGGTTCCAACCCATCGACATCTACTGCGAACGCCACGGCCCCGGCTTCTGGGCCGAGCCGCTCAACGCCTGGTCCAACCTCGCCTTCTGGATCGCCGCCGCGGTCACCGTCCCCGCCCTCCGGCGAGCCGGCCAACGCCTTGGATCGCTCGACCCCGGGGGCGGCGCGGAACTCGCCGTCCTCACGCTGCTGCTTTTGGGCATCGGCGCCGGCAGCTTCGCCTTCCACACCTTCGCCGTCGGCTGGGCCGGCACCGTCGACGTGGGCTTCATCGTCCTCTGGATCGTCTGGTTCCTCTGGGTCTACGGCCGACGCGTCCTGCACGCCCCGTGGTGGATCGTGATCCCGGGGGTCGCCGCGGTCTTCGCGGCTTCGATCGCCCTCACCGCCGCGACCTCCCGCTTCATCCTCGCCTACCTGCCGATCCTCGCCCTGCTCGCCGGCCTCGGCGTCGCCGCCCGGCGAGCCGACCGGCCACGACCCCACCTCCTCCTCGCCGCCGCCGGCGTCTTCGCCGTCTCCATGGCCGCCGCCGCCCTCGACGGCCCGCTCTGCGAGCACCTGCCCACCGGCACCCACTTCGTCTGGCACCTGCTCAACGCCGTCACCCTCACCCTCTGCACCCTCGCCCTCGCCGCCCAGCTCGGCCGGTCGGCACCCGAATCCTGAATTACCAAAGAGCGGGCTCCGCGGCCCCCCCCGGAAGCGGGCCGCGGCAGGCGCGACTTCCGAGGGTGCCCCCGGAAGATTTTGGAAAGCTTCCGGGGGCGTGGGCCGTTTGGCCTCGACGG
>JBCBSA010000470.1:0-1847 GCA_039819425.1 Planctomycetota bacterium | reverse complement strand
CCCCGCCCCACCGCCGGGCGCAACATCCAAAGAAACGCCACCCCTCCCACCAACGCCGTGAACACCCCCCACGGCACCACCCCCACCCCGAACGCCAGCGCCCCCCCCGCCCCCGCCGTATCCGCCAGAATCACCAACGCCGCCCCCAAGAACGCCGACACCCCCAGCAACCCCCGGTGCGCCGGCCCCACCATTAACCGCGCCACGTGCGGGCACACCAACCCGACAAACGCGATCGGCCCCGCCAGCACCACCGCCCCCGCCGCTAGGCCGCTCGACACCACAAACAACCCTACTCGCAGCCGACGCAGGTCCACCCCCAGCGCCTCCGCCTCCCCCGCCGACAGCGTCGCCGCGTCCAGCGCCCGCGCCCGCCAACGCAGCCACCCCCAACCCGCCGCCGTCAACCCCGCCGCCATCAACACCCCCCAGGGCACCCCCGCTCTCCCGCCTAACCACGACCCCACCGCCCCCGCCTCCCCGCTGAGATGTCCCATCATCCACCGGCTCACCTCCACCCGCAGCAGCCCAGGCTCCAGGTGCACCGCCAGCATGATCAACGCCCCGTTGATCGTCCCCAGCACCACCCCCGTCAACAACAACCCCAATGGGTCGAGCACGCCGTGACGACGACTCGCCAGGTACACGATCCCCATACTCAGCCCCGCCCCCACCCCCGCTCCCACCCCCGAGTAGTTCCCCACCCCAACCCCCAGCGCCATCGCCCCCAGCAGCCGCTGCCCCACCAAACCCGCCGCCGCCCCCGTCGACAGCCCCAGGATGAACGGCTCCGCCAGCGCGTTCCGCAAGAGCGTCTGCAACGCCACCCCCGCCGTCCCCAAAGCCGCCCCCGTCACCGCCGCCGTGAACAGCCGGTCCAGGCGCAACAACACCACCTCTCCCGTCGGCCACCCCACCGCCGAACTCCCCACCACGACCCGCAACCCACAAGCCACCCCCAGCACCCCGAACGCCACGAAAAGCGCTGCCCCCCTACCGAGCCTCACGAAACACCCCCCCCACCCCCTCGGCTAACCCCGGCCGCAGCGCCACCGCCAGCGACGCCGCCGTGACCGACACCGACGGCCCCGGCAGCAGCACCCCTGGGTCGTTCAGCAACACCACCCGCTCCTCCTCCATCGCCGGCAACCCCAACCCCCGAAACACGTCCAGCCGCGCATCGTCGACGCCCGACAACGGCTCCGCCCCCGGCATCATCAACACCAACACGTCCGGCGCCGCCGCCCGCAACCCTTCCCGATCAAAAATCGGCGCACTCACCCCCACACCACCCCCGGAAGAGCCCGCCGCATTCTCCCCCCCCGCGATCCGCAACACCGCGTCGTTCACCGTCCCACTTCCCGACGCCATCACCGGCGACGTGCTGAACACCATCAACACCCCCGGAAGCCCCTCCCCCTCTTCCGCCGCCGCCGCTGAAGTCAACGCCGCGATCCCGTCTAACTCTGCCCGCACCCGCCCCGCCAACGCCGCCCCCCGGTTCGCCCGCCCCAGCGCCGCCCCTACCGCCTCGATCAACCCGAGCGCTTCCTCAAGATCGTTCGGATACACCAGATCCGCCAGCACGATCCGCCGCCGCTCCGCCATCTCCACGACCCGCGTCGGCAACCCGACCTGCCCCGTCGTCGCCAGCACATGCGTCGGCGCCAGCGTCGCCAGCCGCTCCAGGTCCAAGTCCACGTAACTCCCCAGGTTCACCGCCCCCCGCCCCCCGGCCACCGGCCCCGGCCCCCCCCCCCCCCCCCCCGAGCCCCCCCCCCCCACATGACCCCCCCGACGGCACCCCCGCCCCCGCCCCCCCACAACCCCAAAGCCCCCGACAAAAA
>JBCBSA010000469.1:0-1851 GCA_039819425.1 Planctomycetota bacterium | reverse complement strand
CCACCGCCCCCGATACCGCCGCACACCAAACGCCCGACAGCGGGTTCCCCGCCGCCGACACCGCCGCCCCCGCCAACACCGCCGGCAGCCCCGCCACCACCAACACCAACACCCCCATCCAACCCACGTCCCCCAGCGACCACCCCGACAGCCCGTCCGCCGGCCGGACCCACCCCGCCGCCCACCACCACGCCGGCATCCCCGAAAGGACCGCCAACAACATCAACACACGCTGGGTCTGGCTGGGCAACAACTCGTTCCTGCTCCTTGCTCACGCGGGCCGACCCTAATTTAGCCTGTACCGACCCCCGCGACGCGGCGAGCCGTCGAACCAGCCAACCGGGCCCCGATAACCCGCCTGCTCGCCCCCTACCCCGTAAAAGACTTGACAACATTTGTTACATTAGGCTACCTTAGATGAACCGAACTCAGGGATTCCCCCTCTCGACGACCCCCGATGAGAGCCCTCGAGTCCGACAGAGTCTTAACCTGTGGCTCTTTTCCCTGTGTTGATTGCGGCGTGAACGGTTCACCCGCCAACCGTTGAAGGTTTCTTCCCACCCCGGTCGTCCCGAGTATCCGCTCCGTCCGAAAGCCCGCGTTCCCGCCAACGCCCTATTCCCTATTGCTGTCTGTCTCGGCCCGTCGGGCATCTTCTGTCCAGCCGACCGGCCACCGCGGAGCACGGCTTTCCGCCTCGAGCGTGTATCTCCCCTCGGAATCACTCCCGACGACCCGTCGGATCCATCCCTTCAACGCCCCCCTCGTGGTTTGCTTTTATTTCATCCTTTGGAGTTTTTGATATGCAACGACGTCAAGGTTTCACGCTGATCGAGCTGCTGGTGGTGATCTCCATCATCGCCCTGTTGATCGGCATCCTCCTCCCGGCGCTCGGCGCGGCCCGCCGCACCGCCCGCCAGATGGCCAACAACACCCAACTCCGCGGTGTCCACCAAGGCTTCATCACCTTCGCCCAGTCCAACAAGCGCGGCGGTAACGACGGCTTCTTCCCCGCCCTCGACGGGTCGGGCGACATCGAAGACGCCGAGGTCGCCGGTGCCGCCAACGACGGCTTCGGCGGCACGGCCGCCGGCTCCCCCATGGACGTGGTCGCCAAGATGCTCAACGGCAACTTCTTCACCCCCGACTACGTCGTCAACCCCGCCGACACCGACGCCTCGGAAGTCGAGGCCAACCAGGCCGTGGTCTACAACGGCGGTGCCACCAACAACTTCTCCTACGCGATGCTGGACCTCGGCATGGTGCAGGGCGCGACGACCGTCACCGCTGGCACCGCCCCGCCCGACCAGCAGCGCGCCCAGGAATGGAAGGAAACCCTCAACACCTCGGCGATCATCCTCTCGGACAAGAACACCGGCAACGGCGCCACGGACGGCTCGACCGACATCTCCAGTGTCTGGGTCGAGATCGACAGCGGTGACTGGCGCGGCGGCGTGGTCCGCAACGACAACAGCACGTCGTTCGAGACCACGTCCGAGTTCGAGCAGACCAAGTACGGCAACGCCCAAGCCTTCACGACCGACGAGATGTTTGTCGCCACGGGTTCCGGCACCAACACGACCGGTGACGCCGCCATGATCGTCAGCACCAACGACGGTTACACCGACCAGTGATCCGTGGCCCGGCTCCGCCGGGACACCACTTCAAGTAAAATGCCCGGCCACGTTCTCCCAGAGCGTGGCCGGTTTTTTCTTCACCCCGCTCACGGCCCAAGCCCCATACGGCGCACGGCGTTTCGGGAGTCCGCCCATGAACTCAGCCCAACCGCCGTCGCCGGTCCGTTCGTGGCCCGTTGGGGCGGGGCTCGCGCTGCTCACGCTTAGCGTGAGC
>JBCBSA010000468.1:0-1853 GCA_039819425.1 Planctomycetota bacterium | reverse complement strand
GGGCGTGCGCCCGCTCGTTCTCAGAACGAGCGCTACCTGCCCGAGACCAAGCGGGTGCGCACGCCGGACTACAACGCGTTGCCGCTGACGGCCGACCGGGTGCCGAGGCTGGCGTTCACGCTGGCCGAGCGGGACTACGTGAGCATCCCGGTGGTGGAGGTGACGCTGAGCCCCGAGAGCGAGTGGGTCGGCGTGGTGGCCAAGACGCGTTCGTTCAAGGACATCGCCGAGGCCGGCGGGGCGGTGCCGGCGTTGGTCGTGGACTTCGGCGAGAACCGCGGGATCCAGGGCCTGGCGTTGTCGCCCGACGGCGAACGCATCGTGTATTCCGAGGCGGTGTACGACCGCCCGATCGTCGACCTCTCGTCGGGCAGTCCAGCAAACACCGCCGACGGCACCCCCTCCGCTCCCGCGGCCCAGAACCAGCTCGTCTACCGCCTCAAGGGCGCCAACCTGCGCGGCATCAACATCCTCGGCGGCGGCATCCAGCACATCACCACGGAAGACTTCCAGGACATGTTCCCGTCGTTCTCGCCGCGCGGCGACCGCATCCTCTTCTCGTCCAACCGCCGCGGCGACTACCTGGGCATCCTCGGCATCCGCGCCAACGGCCGGTCCGGCATCTCCGACATCTACGTCGATCACCGCAACGGCATGGTGCTCAAGCCCACCTCCGCCAGCGACGGCACGATCGCCTTCGCCGTGGTCAACGTCGACCCGGCTAGCCGGGCCGTCACCGACACGCAGGTCTGGACCCACTACGGCCCCAACGAGTTCCCCACCCAGATCACCCGCGGCCGGGAGCCTGCCATCAGCCCCAACGGCGAGCACATCGCCTACATCAACCCCGACGACGGCAACCTCTGGGTCATCGACCCCGACGGCAGCGACCGCATCCAGCTCACCAGCGGCGCCGCGGCGATCAAGAAACGCTTCCGCGAGAGGATGACCAACACCGAACGCGCCCGCTTCGACGCCAACGCCGCGGCCGGCCTCGAAGAGATCGCCCCGTTCCGCTACCCCTCGTGGACCCCCGACGGCCGCTACATCCTCTACACCTCGATGGAGGGCTCGGACCCCACCGGCCGACCCAACGAAGACATCTGGATCATGCGCGCCGACGGCAGCGAGAAGCAGCAGCTGACCACCAACGGCTCGGCCGACCGCTTCCCCCTCATGTCGCCCGACGGCCGGGACATCTACTTCCTGTCGAACCGCGGCGAGAGCTGGGCGATCTGGCGCATCGCCTACGGCCCGCTCGAGTAGAACCGCTTCCACGCTTGGCGGGTGACGCGCAGCGTCCCGCGAGCCGCCGCCGCAGACGGTTTCGCTATTCCCGCTTCACGTGAAGCCGCGGCTATTTTTCTTCCCGCGATCGTTACAGGCGGTAAGGGTTCTCCCATCCACCCCAACCGCCGATAACCCGTCGTTTGTCCAGCACACCCAGAAAGCGCAGGTGATGTCGCGCGCATCGGTGGTCGAAAACCTTGGTGGACATGGGGGAGTCCCCCCGCCTGTTTCACCAAGGAAGTGTCATGATCCTTCAGACCGCCACACGGTTTAAGCCGACCGTTTTGACCGCCGCCGTCCTGACCGTTTTGACCGCTCTGATGGCGGCCGCGACGCCGGCCCACGCCGACGTGCGGATCTTCGGCGTGGACGACGGGGACGCCGTCCGCGAACCCGTCGTCCTCTGGGCCCAGAGCAACTCGTCGCGTCCCCAGCACATCACGCTGCGGCTGACCGGGCCCGACGGCTACGAGCGGGTCCGGCGCGTCAACGGCGGCGTGGTCCAGCTGGTCGTCGACGACGAACAGCCCGGTCGGGCCTTGGCGTGGGACCCCGCCGATGCC
>JBCBSA010000467.1:0-1863 GCA_039819425.1 Planctomycetota bacterium | reverse complement strand
CATGCACCAGGGGAACCTCAAGGTCGCCGACGACGGCACCATCCTCGCCCTCGACTTCGGCATCATGGGGCGGATCGACCCGCTGACCCGGCCGCCCGACGCCGACGTGGCCGGCCACCGCATCGCCGACGTGTTCAACGTGACGATCGAGCTGCGCACAGACGAAGCCGACGACATCCTCGAAGCGTTGGGCAAAGACGAGGGCCCGGTCGTGCCGCGGGAAGACTTCGATCGGCTTAAGGAAGTCCTGCTCGGCGAGCTGGACTACTGACGCCAACAGACCGTTTCACACCCAAAAAAGACGCCACGCGGAACACGTGGCGTCCGCGTGGCGTCGGCGGGGGGGCTTGTGTGCCGAGGTCGACGGTCAGTCTTCGAACTCTTCGAAGATCTTCTGGACCAACTCGATGCCCAAGTCGCCGTCGCCGGTGGTGCCGACCCGGACGGTGACTTCGCTGGCGTCGTCGTCGACCCGGCGGACGTCGACGGTGATCTCCTCGCCGTCGGCCTTGTTCGCGGTGGCCCGGCCGTCGACGCGGGTGGTCTGGCTCTCGACGTTCTTGAACTCGTACTCTTCGAGCACTTCGGCGGCGGCGGCGGTCGCCGCCTCGACGTTGCCGCCGACGGTGGTCCACTGCTGGACGTAGTTGCTCTTGATCCCCGGCGCGTCGGTCGCGCAGCCGGCGGCGGAGATAACCACGAAGGCAAAACAAAGCGTCGGGACAGCGAGGCGGTGGGTGTTGTTTCTCATCGGTTTGGCTCCATGGGGGTGAGGTCTAGGCGTGACGTTAGCTGGGGGTGATGAACAGAAGGTAAACACGTCCACGCCGTGACCGCCACAGGTGATTCCGAGCACACGCAACGATTTCCGCAGAGCGGAGCGAAGCTTTATCGTAAGCGGATGTCCAGGCCGATCGGGATCATCGCGGGGGGGGGCGGCTGCCGGTGCTGATGGCGCAGGGGATGCGGGCGGCGGGGCGGCGGGTGGCGGGGGTGGGGATGGCGGGGCAGTACGACGACGACTTCCCTAGCTACTGCGACACGTTCGAGCGGGTGGGGGTGCTACGGATCGGGGAGTGGGCGCGGAAGCTGCGGCGGCGGGGGGCGGCCGAGGCGGTGATGGTGGGCTACGTCGAGAAGACGCGGCTGATGTACATGCCGGCGTGGCGGAAGGCGGCGGTGATGCGTCCGGACTGGCGGACGACGTGGCTTTGGGTCAAGGTGTTGCGGCACGACAAGCGGAGCCAGACGATGCTGACGGCGATCGCCGACCAGGTCGGACGGGCCGGAGTGACCCTGATCGACACGACCCGCTACATCCCCGAGCACCTCGCCACCGCCGGGGTGATGACCAAGACGCGGCCGACGGCGGCGCAGCAGGGGGACGTGGATTTCGGCTGGCCGATCCTGCTGCGGATGAACGACCTGGAGATCGGCCAGGCGATCGCGGTGCGGGACCGGGACGTGCTGGCGGTCGAGGCGGTGGAGGGGACCGACGCGTTGATCGAGCGTTCGGGCCGGCTGGCCCGCGGCGGGGGGTGGACGCTGCTGAAGGGCGCCGGGGTGGAGAAGGACCTGCGGTTCGACGTGCCGACGATCGGGACCAAGACGATCGAGGGGCTGGCGGCGGCGGGGGCGAGGTGCCTGGCGCTCGACGCGGGGCGGGTGATCCTGGTGGACAAGCCCGCGGTGCTGGCGGCGGCGGACGCGGCGGGGATCGCGGTCGTCGGGGTCGGTGCGAACGGTGAGGAAGAGACAAGGCCCGCGGCGGGGGTGGCCGACGGGGCGTGAAATTTATTGCCCGCGTTTACATATGAACTTAAGCGCAGGTTTGCGAAAAAAAACCGCGAAGACGGGGTTGCA
>JBCBSA010000466.1:0-1863 GCA_039819425.1 Planctomycetota bacterium | reverse complement strand
CGGCTCCGACCCCGGGAAGTTCCGACAAGGTGGACTTCCGGGGGTCGCCACGTCCGACCCGAACCCCAGCCGGCCTGTTCCCGGGTCCGCTCGCCACGGCGTTCTCCTTGCCTGGAAAGCCATCCGTCGCGCTGCCCGGGGGCCACATAAAGGGACCAACCGCCGCGCGGGTGCGCACAAACCGTACGCCCGGCGGGGCCTACTTGCCTTAACTCTTTCTCCTCCAGCACCCTAAAACTCTTCCGCCGCCCGCTATTTTTGTCCAACATCGGTGTCGTTCCGTGCGCGCCGAGCGGAGAAACCGCAAAGCGCATCATGGCCGGATGAATCCGGCCTTACCTGCTCAATCACCGGCCGACGGCCGCGGTTCATCGGGGACAGCCGGCAGCCGGCGTTCGAGGTCGGCGACCCGGTCCCACAGCCGTACGACGATGTCGGATTGCCGCCACAGCTTGATGTCCACAAAAACAAGCAACGGGACGACCAATACCAGAGCACCACCGATCATGCCCATGATGTACACGTTGATGATTTGCAGCAGCGGAAGATCCGGCGCAGCAACGCTCCCGCCCAATAACACGTTGCCGGCGCGATAGAACTCGAACCATGAAAGGGCAACCATCAACAGCCCGACGAGCGGCGAAGCAAACGCCGCGACAACCATCCTCCTGCGACGCGTGCGGAACTTTTCGACGAATGATTCAAGGTCTTCCATCCACAACTCCACGGCTACGCAGACAGAGATCTGATGCGGCGTAACGTCCACCTCATCCTTCATGCTTCACCTTACGAAAATCGACCCCACGGCGAAGCACAAGATTTAACGGATTTTCCCAGTTTTGGTACCGCTCGGCCAAGCGGTTGACTTTCCAAAAAGGAGATCAGCAGGTTCAGACTCTGTTTCGATAGCGGCGCGGATATGTCCGCCCGCTACACGCCGCCCCGTCGGGGATTTTGGGATACCCTCGGCCACAGTATCCCCGCCCCCCGCCCGGCCGAGCTGTTTTGACGTTCCTCGCGTTCCTGCCCATCGTGCTGCTGCTGGTGCTGAGCCTCACTTGGGGCGTGCGGCAGGCGATCCTGGTCGCGTTCGGCGTCACGTCGGGTCTGTTCTTCCTCGACGGCGGCGCGGCGGCGGTGTTCTTCGCCGGGCTGGTCAACGCCGTGTTCGGCACGGCGACGATCCTGATGATCGTGGGCGGGGCGCTGCTGCTCTACGCGGTGATGGAGCAGACCGGGTCGCTCGACGAACTCAAGGCCTCGCTGGAGAAGGTCCACCCCGACCGGCAGGTGCGGTTCTTCTTCCTGGCGTTGTTCATGACGGCGTTCTTCGAGTCGGTCGCGGGGTTCGGCACGCCGGGGGTGTTGGTGCCGCTGCTGCTGATGGGGATGGGGTTCTCGGCCCCGCTGTGCATCGCGGCGGTGTTGCTGTTCAACGGGCTGTTCGCCGTGAGCGGCGCGGTGGGGACGCCGGTGGCGCTGGGGTTGGTGCAGCCGCTGGGGCTGGAGCCGGCGACGGTGACGCGGGTCTACGCCGTCGCGGGGGTGGGGGTGGCGCTGGCGTCGGTCCCGGTGATGGCGGTGGTCCGTCGGCAGGTCGCGGCCGAGACGGGCGAGCGGGCGCCGCGGTCGGGCTGGGCGATGCTGGCCGTCGTGATGGTCGCCTACGCGGGGTTGGCTCCGTGGCTGCAGGAGCTGACGGGGATCGCGGCGGCCGGGCTGCTGGCGGGGTTCTGCGTCGCCGCCGTGTTCACCGACCGCCGGCTGGTCTGGCGGCCGTGGGTGCCGTACTTCGTGCTGGTCGGGCTGCTGTTTCTGCCGAAGCTGGTGCCGCCGCTGGCCGGGCTGTTGGAGGCGGAGTTG
>JBCBSA010000465.1:0-1876 GCA_039819425.1 Planctomycetota bacterium | reverse complement strand
ACGACCCGATCACCCCGGCTGGCCCGAAGACGGCGGCGGCGATGCCGCGGGCGTCGGGCAAAGCCATCCTCGCGCGGCTGTCCGAAGAAGCATGCGCGGCGGTCTACGACAAAGCGGGTGCGTCTCCGGTCTCCGAGGCGGCCCGCCCGCCACGCGACGAACTCGGACAGCCGCGCGAGGATGGCTTTGCCCGACGCCCCCCAGATCAGCGGCACGGGCGTGTGCATCTCGACGTGATACATGAGCTTCTTCTGCCCGTCCGCCCGGGCTTCAAAACTCATGGCGTGTTCTTTGGGCAGGTACAGCCCGAACAAAATCGTCTCGTCGAACTCGGCCGCGGCCCGCGCGGCGACCCGCTGCGCCAGCGTGACCGGGCCGACCCGCTGCGTGACCCGCGCCGCGACGCGGTAGAACTGCGGCCCGACGCCGTAGGCCCGGCGGTCGGGGACGTAGTCGACAAACCCCTCGTCGCGCAACACGTTGAGCAGCCGGTGCGCCGTCGCCGGCGACAGGTCGAGCTTCCGCCCCAGGTCCCGCACCGTCACGGGCCCGTCCGTATCGGCCACCGCGCCGAGCACCCGCAGCATCCGCGCCGCCGAGCTGAGCTTGGGCGGTTCGTGGACGGCATCGGCGGTGGTGGCCGTGGAGAGCGTCACGCGACGGCCTCGTACAGGTGGACGGTGCACGCGCCGTGGTCCATGCCCGCGATGCCGCCGCCGGTAACGTGGGTCAACGCCGTCTTCGCCCCCGGTACCTGACGCTCCTCCGCTCGGCCCGTGAGCTGCCAGAACACCTCGACCGCCTGCACCACCCCGGACGCTCCGACCGGGTGCCCCTTGGCGAGCAGGCCGCCGCTGGGGTTCACCACCGTGTCGCCGCCGTAGGTCGATCGGCCGTCACGCAGGTAGCCCGCGGCGTCGCCTTTTTTGCACAGGCCCAGCGCCTCGTAATACACCAGCTCCGCGATCGTGAACGCGTCGTGCAGCTCGACGAGGTCGACGTCCTCCGGCCCGATGCCCGCTTCTTCGTAAGCGTCGCGGGCCGAGTGGTACGTGATCTCGGGCGTCAGCATGTCGCGGAAGCCGGCGGTTGCCTGACCCGAATGCAAGATCGACGCGGTCACGGCCACGCCGGGCTGCGACCGCTTCTTATAATAGTCCTCGGACACCACGACGACCGCTCCCGCCCCGTCGCCGGTCGGGCAGCACTGGAACAGCGTCAACGGCTCGGCGATCGGCCGCGAGCCGAGCACCTCCTCGACGGTCGTCTCCTTGCGGAACTGAGCGAAGGGGTTTTTCTTGCCGTGCCGCCGGGCCTTGACGCTCACCTGGGCCAAAACTTCCGGGGGCTCGTTGCGCTCATGCAGAAACCGCCGGGCCCGCATGGCGTACAGCGCCGGCATCACCATGCCGCGCCGCACCTCGGGGTCTTCTTCAACGAGCGGCAGCGTGCCCTTGCCGAACTGGGTTAGCTTGTCGACGCCGATGACCAGCACCACGTCGTGTCGGCCCGCGGCGATGTCGTTGACCGCCAGGTGCAGGGCGGTCGCCCCGCCGGAACAGGCGTTGTCGACGTTGGTCATCGGGATCGTGCCCAGGCCCACGCCCTTGCCGATGCGCTGGGCGGTGAGCATCCCGCCGAAGGCGTGGCCGCAGACGACGCTCTGGATGTCCGACGCCCGCAACCCCGCCGACCGCAGCGCCTCGCGCACCGCCGGCACCGCCAGCCCGGGGTAGCTGGAGCCGAAGTGCTTGCCCATCGGGATCATGCCCGCACCGATCAGCACCGAACGACTCATCACGCCCCCCCTTCCGCCGGCTCGGTGGGTTCCACCCACCAATCCCCGTCGCCCGCCCGCAGCACCACCGGCGCGTCA
>JBCBSA010000464.1:0-1882 GCA_039819425.1 Planctomycetota bacterium | reverse complement strand
CCGGCCTCGTCGTCGCCGCCATGCTCGACCAGCCCCGCATCGGCCCCGACGACCCGGTCGTCGCCCGCGCCCTCGAATACATCCTCGCCCGCGCCCAGCCCGACGGCTCGATCCGCGACGGCGAAGACGGCATCCTCGCCAACTACAACACCGCCATCTGCCTCTCCGCCCTCGCCCGGGTCCACAACGACCCCGAGGTCGCCGCCGTCGTGGACCGCGCCCAACACTTCCTCAAACAAATCCAGTGGACCGTCGGCGACGTCACCCCCGACGGCGACACCATCACCCAAGGCCACCCCTACTTCGGCGGCTCGGGCTACGGCCGCAACGGCCGACCCGACATGTCCAACACCCAGTTCATGCTTCAGGCCCTCTACGACTCGGGCGTCGACTGCGAAGACCCCGCCTTTCTCAACGCCTTGACTTTCATCAGCCGCTGCCAGGGGATCGAAGCCAACGACTACTTCCCCGCCGGCACCATCGTCAACGACGGCGGCGTCATCTACTCCACCGCCGTCAACAAAGACAACAAGCACCTGCCCGTCAGCTACGCCAACCCCGACCAGGTCGACGAGGCCCGCGCCGGCCGCCCCGTCTCCGGCCTCCGCGGCTACGGCAGCATGACCTACGCCGCCTTCAAGAGCTTCCTCTACGCCGACCTCGACCGCGACGACCCCCGCGTCCTCGCCGCCCTCGACTGGATCCAGAACCACTACACCCTCGAGCAGAACCCCGGCATGCCCGAGTCGGTCAAGCTCCAGGGCCTGTACTACTTCTACCTCACCCACGCCCGGGCGCTGGCGGCCTACGGCAACACCTTCCTCGACCTCGCCGACGGCACCCAGCTCAACTGGGCCAACGCCCTCATCGCCAAGCTCGTCTCGCTCCAACGCGACGACGGCTCGTTCGCCAACGTCGAGAGCCGATGGATGGAGGACAACCCCGAGTTGGTCACGGCGTACTCGGTGACCGCCTTGCAGGCCGCGGCGAATTGAGGCACGACCGTATAGCGCACCTGTTCCATGTTTAGCGGGTAACGCGCAGCGTCCCCCTCCGGAAAGGGCGGCTTCGCCGCACCCGCTAAGCATGGATGCGGGGCACCGGTGACCGCCGTTTATTCGGGGCCGACGCGGCCCACGGCCGATAACCTCGGCATGGCCCAAACCTCCTCGTCGTCCAAGTCCGCCGTCGTGCTTACCCTCGGCGTCTCGCTCGTGGTCACCGGGGTCGCGGCGTGGCTGATCCTCGGCCGGGCCGAGGCGGTCGCCCCCGACGCCAAGAGCGAGTTCTTCCCCTTCCAGGACGCCGAGACCGGCCAGTGGGGCTACCTCGGGCCGGACGCGAAGGTGGCGATCCCCGCCAAGTTCGACCACGCCGACCTGTTCCGCGAAGGACGGGGGTTGGTCGAGGTCGAGGGGATGGCCGGGTATCTCGACGCCGACGGGCAGTGGGCGATCGCGCCGCGGTTCGTCCTCGACCCCGAGTTCGCCAGCGACCTCGCCGCTCGCCCGTTCTGGAACGGCCTCGCCGCCGCCCGGCAGAACGGGGCCTGGGGCTTCATCGACCCCTACGGCGAGTGGGTGATCCTCCCCCGCTTCCAGGGCCGCGACGGCTTCGAGTGGGTCGGCGACTTCCACGACGGCCGGGCCTGGTTCAAACAGGGCCGACGCTACGGCTTCCTCGACCCCGAAGGCGAGGTCGTCATCGAGCCGGAGTTCGACGCGGTGAACGACTTCGGCGAGGGCCTCGCCGCCGTGCTCGTCCGCGACGAGTGGGGCATGGTCGACACCCGCGGTCGCCTGCGCATCCGCCCCGACTTCGAAGGCCTGGGCGTCTTCGGCCAGGGCCTGTGCGCCGCCAAGGACGACGGCAAGTGGGGCTA
>JBCBSA010000463.1:0-1892 GCA_039819425.1 Planctomycetota bacterium | reverse complement strand
CCCAGGACGTTCATCTTCATGCTGCGGTCGCCCTTGTAGAGGACGTAGGCGAAGGGGCGGAAGTTGCCGCGGCTGGTGGACAGCCAGACCTCCTGGACGTTGCCCTGGGGGGTGCCGCCGGGGGGCGGGGTGTGGGGGGCGAGCTGGAGGCGGATCGAGCGGAGGCTGGGGCTAACCGCGACGCGGTCGAAGCTGTTCCCGCGGCCGCCGGCCCCGACGCCGGTCACGCCCTCGCCGCTGACGACGGCTTCGTTGCCGTCGCTGCCGTCACCGTTCACAAACTGGGCCTTGTTCTTGGAGACGGTGGCGGGTAAGGCGTCGGTCTGCTGGATGGCGATGGCCTTGTGGGTGGTATAGCCCAGCGGCTCGGCGGTGATCGGCACACCCGAGGCGGCGACGGCGACCGGAGCGGGGGAGGCCGATTCGCCCTCGGCGTCGGGGGCGTTCACCGGACCGATCAACCCAGCAATCGTCGCGGCGTCGGCGGACTCGGGCGCCGCGGGGAACGGGACGCGGGTGTTACGCACCAGCAGGAACTGCGGCCGGGCCGAGCCGGGCAGGGCGAACACCCAGTTGAGTTGGACTTCGGGGAACAGCGAGGAAGCGGCGACGCTGTTGGTGTTGATGGGGTACAAGGCGAGGTTGCCCGCGTCGTCGGACCGCGAGAAGCCGACGGGGGCCACGAGTTCCCAAGGCCCGACCCCGGGGTCGACCGACAAGCGGACCTGCGTGGGCGGGACGCGGAGGATGTCGTCGGAGTCGAACGTTCGGCCGTCGGCTTTCTTGAAGGTGGTCTCAACCACCACCAGTTGCTGTCCTCCCGAAGCCCCCGCCGACGTCGCCGCGCGGTTGAGCATGCCGGTGAGGAAGGTGTTGGCCTCGACGCCGATGCCGGGCAGGCCGTCGTTCTGCCCGCCGGCGGGGTGGGCGCGGACGCCGGTGACCCGGACCTCGTCGGGGCTGGCGACGAGGGATTGGTTTTCGTCGTAGGAGCTGGAGCGGGCGAGCCGGAACACGGTGGCCTGGGTGGGCGCGTCGGGCAGGTAGTAGGCCAGCGGGGTAGAGCTGCCGAAGGCCCCGACGGAGAGGCGGTTGTAGAAATTGGCGGTGAGGCGGTCGACGGCGAGCCACAGCCCGCCGCCGTCGACGGGGACGACCTCGCCGTCGCTGCGCACCTCGTGAGACTGGTAGCCCGCCACGGCCGGGGGCAGCGGCAGGAACCCGATACCGATGACGGCGACGCCGGCGGTCAGGACCCCGCTGGCCGCGCCGAGCGCAGCCCCGACGATCTGGTCGGCCAGCCGGGGGAACCGGACGTTGCCCCGGACCAGGGAGTCGAGCGCGACCCGCAACGCGATCAGGAACACGGCGAACGGCGCAACCAGCCCCACGCCCCACGCGTACGCCGGCATCACGCCGAACAGCAGCTTGTAGACCCACAGCTCCCAGAACGCGAACGCCAACGCCCCGGCGGTGATGACCACCAGCAGGTGCATCAGCGACGAGAACAAGCCGTAGGTCGCCCACATGACCGCCATGCCGATGACGAACGCGAGGATGAGCAGGTTGAGGATCATGTCTGGTTTACTTTCCGCTCATGACACGGGTGACTTCTTTGATGTCGGTGATACCGTCGACAACCTTGGTCAGGGCCGACTCCTGGAGGTAGAGCATTTTTTGTTTACGCAGGTGGAGGCGGAGGCTGTCGATCTCGTCGGCGGCGATGTAGCGGGCGGCCTGGTCGTCGATGAGCATGAGCTCGAAGACGGCGACCCGGCCGCGGTAGCCCAGGCCGTGGCAGTCGGGGCAGAGGATCTCTTTGTCCTTGGCCAGGACCTTGCCGGAAGAACGGTACAACTCACCGACGCGATCGGGGGACGCGATCGGGGGGG
>JBCBSA010000462.1:0-1894 GCA_039819425.1 Planctomycetota bacterium | reverse complement strand
GTCGGGTAAGCTGACTTGATGAACCACGACACCGTGCGCATCGGTCTGTTCGGGATCGGCCTCGACACGTATTGGCCGCAGTTCGCCGGGCTGGAAGAACGCCTGCGGGGGTACGTCGATACGGTGGCGCAGCGGGTCACCCGCGACGCGGTCGAGGTGGTCAACCTCGGGTTGGTCGACCAGCCCGAACAGGCGCAGCGGGTCGGGCACGAATTGCGGCGGGCCGACGTCGACCTGATCTTTCTCTACGTCACGACGTATGCGTTGTCGTCGACGGTGCTGCCGGCCCTGCGGCGGGCGAGGGTGCCGGTCGTCGTGCTCAACCTCCAGCCCGAGCCGAGCCTGAACTACGAACGTTTCAACGCCATGCGGGACCGCACGCGGATGACCGGCGAGTGGCTGGCGTACTGCTCGGCCTGCCCGGTCCCCGAGATCGCCAACGTCTTCGCCCGCTGCGGCGTCCCCTTCCACCAGGTCACCGGCACGCTGCGGGACGACCCCGTCGCCCAGCGCGAGATCGACGAGTGGGTCGAGGCCGCACGCGTCGCCCACGCCATGGAGCACAACCGCCTGGGCGTCATGGGCCACTATTACAACGGCATGCTCGACATCTACTCCGACCTCACGCTCCAGTCGGCCAAGTTCGGTACGCACATCGAGGTCCTCGAGGTCGACGAGCTGACCGACCTGCGCCTCGCCGTCGCCGACACCGACGCCCGGGACCGCGTCGACGAGTTCCGCCGGGTCTTCGACGTGCAGGGCGACTGCGGCGAAGAGGACCTGGCCGACGCGGCCCGCACGTCGGTCGCGCTCGACCGGCTGGTGGCCGAGAAACGGCTGGGTTCGCTGGCCTACTACTACATGGGCCGGAGCGGCCGAGAGAACCGGGGGTCGCCCGGCAACCGGCAGACCGTCGAGTCCATCATCCTGGGTAACTCGCTGCTCACGGCCCGCGGCGTGCCGGTCGCCGGGGAGCTCGAGATCAAGAACGCCCAGGCGATGAAGGTGATGGACCTGCTCGGCGTGGGCGGGTCGTTCACCGAGTACTACGCGATGGACTTCGCCGACGACGTGGTGCTGATGGGCCACGACGGGCCGGGCCACCTCGCCATTGCCCAGGGCAAGACCAAGGTCCGCCCGCTCGACGTGTACCACGGCAAGGTCGGCCGCGGGCTGTCGGTCGAGATGTCGGTCAAGCACGGCCCCGTGACGCTGCTGTCGGTCGTCGAGGACGCCGACCACGGCCTCAAGCTGCTCGTCGCCGAGGGCGAATCCGTGCCCGGCCCCGTCCTCGAGATCGGCAACACCAACAGCCGCTACCGCTTCCCCCTTGGTGCCCGCGGCTTCGTCGAGGCCTGGAACGCCCAGGCCCCGGCCCACCACTGCGCCGTCGGCGTCGGCCACGTCAGCTCGACGCTGGAGAAGCTCGCCAAGGTCTTGGACCTCGGCTTCGTACGGGTTTGCTGATCGCATCGTGGGCCGAGCGCAACTCACCCCCGGCTCCATCATGAGTCGCAAACAAATAACTCGATGGGTGGTCTCGACGGTTTTCTGCGTGTATTTGGGGGTGTACACCGTCCTGACGTTGAACGGTAGGTATATCATCGCCAATCACGGCGGTCGGCACTGGACAAAACACTGGTACCCCGCCGCGACCTACCGTCACGATCACGGAGCCACCGGCCGGTCTCGTACGTCCCCCAACCTGCTCGGCGTGATTTATGCTCCGCTGTGGTCCATCGACCGATTGGTTTGGCACCGGTCACAAGACCCCATGGCCGACTTGCGATAGGACAAGAGTCGGTCAACCCAAGCCGCTGCGGAGGAAGTACTCCATCAGCTCATGGCCGTGAGCGATGTGGAGGTCGCTTTCGCCGGCGTTGGCTTCGCTGAA
>JBCBSA010000461.1:0-1905 GCA_039819425.1 Planctomycetota bacterium | reverse complement strand
AAGCGCAGCCCCGACAGCACCGGCGGCACCGCGCCCTCGATCGGCTCGGCGCCCGCGGCGCTCTCCCGGTACGCCCGCAACTCCCCCTGCAGCAGCTCGATCTGTTGGCTCGACTCGGCGACCTGCCGTTCGAGCTCGAGGTTGGCTTGACGCAGCTCGTCGTTCTCGTTGAGGAAGCTCTTGCCGTCGCCGCCGACGCGGCAGCCGACCGCGAGCACCACCCACCAACCCCAAACCACGACACCCCCCCACCGCCAACGCGCGGTTGCCGGCGGCCGATCTGTCGATAAACGTGTCATGGGGGCCCCGAGACTCAGCCTTCGTCGCCGCCGCCGGCCCGGCCGTTGCCCGCGACGGAGTCGGGCAGGTGCTGTAGCACGCTGTCGACCACGCCGTACTCGACCGACTCCTCGGCGTCGAGCCAGTAGTCGCGTTCGCAGTCGCGCGCGATCGTGTCGTTGTCCTTACCGGTGTGGTGGGCCATGATCTTGTAGAGGCGTTCGCGGGTCTTGATCATCTCCTTGGCCTGGATGCCCAGGTCGGTGGCCTGGCCCTGCATGACCCCGCCCATCAGCGGCTGGTGCAGCAGCACCCGACCGTTGGGCAGCACGTGGCGCTTGCCCTCGGCCCCGGCCATCAGGAGCAGGCTGCCCATCGACGCGGCCATCCCGATGCAGTACGTGGCGACCTTGGGCCGGATGAACTGCATCGTGTCGTACACCCCCAGCCCCGCCGACACGCTGCCGCCGGGCGAGTTGATGTAGAAGTGGATGTCGCCCTCGGCGTCCTCGTTCGAGAGGAACAGGAGCTGAGCGATCAGCAGGTTCGCCGAGTCGTCGGTGACCGGGCCGCCGAGGAAGATGATGCGGTCCTTGAGGAGGCGGGAGTAGATGTCGTAGGCGCGTTCGCCGCGGCCGGACTTCTCGATGACCATGGGGACGAGGGTGCTCATTGCGCGTGGGTTCCTTCCGCGGTGGCGTGAGATCGGGTGGGGACGAAGGTCGATTGTAGCCCGGCGAAAATTCCGGCGTGGGCCGCCGCCGCGTTCACTCCAACGCGATGGTTGCGGCGGGCTCGGCCCTCGGGTCGGGGAACCAGTCGGGCCACGCGGCGTCGGCCAACTCCCGCGCCCCGGTGCCGCCGCGCGACGCGTCGACCGCCTCCTGGATGCTCTGCCCCGCCTCACGCCGGACGAGCAAGTCCGGCGTCTTCCGCACGGATCGGGTCCACGCCACCCGCCCGTCGGCCACGAGCTTCAGCGTCGACGTCTTCGAGACCACCGACACCTGCGTCTCTTCGCGGCGGTTGGTCTGCGGGTTCGTCCCGCGGTAGGTCTGGGTCGCTCGGCTCGTCGTCGTATCGGCCACCAGACGCACCGGCCCGCCGACCTCGACCACGACCCCACGCTCGCGCAGGCGGTCTTCCCACACACGCCCGACCGCCCGGCGGGTCTCGGCGTCCGCTTCGAGCCGCGACAGGTCGAGCTCAACCCGGTCGCCGGGCGAGAGCAGGCGTGCGCCGACGGTGGGACCGCCCGGGACCGCCACCGGGTCGGCGAGAAACTCGAACGGCAGCCGCCGGTTCCCGTCGGGTCGCGCCGCCCGCACGTACCCGTTCGACGACCAGCCGTTGATCCGCGGATACCCGTCCACCCACGTTACGGTCGCGTGCCGGCTGCCGTCGACGGTGTCGTAGACCACGCGGTCGGTCAGCACCAGGCCGCCGCTCCAGACGGCGAACGGCGGTTCGGCGGCACCCGCCTTCACCGTCACGGGCGGCAACGCGATCGTCGGCCGGACCTCGCCGGTGGTCAGGTCCCACGTGGTCAAACGCCCGAACTCCCGGGCCGACACCGTCTCCGCGTCGGGCGCGAACGCCAGTTGCGTCATCCGCCGGGTCCCGCCC
>JBCBSA010000460.1:0-1919 GCA_039819425.1 Planctomycetota bacterium | reverse complement strand
GGGATCTTCCGTAGTGCAGAAGTAGCGGCTGCGGAACAGCTCCTGGGTGACGACGAGGGTCGCGCCGCGGCCGGCGGCATCACGGATCATGTCGGTCACGGTCTCGAGGTTGACGGCGGGGTCGTCGTCGCAGGCGTGCTGGAGCAAGGCGAGGCGAAGGGGCGTAGCGGCGATTTCGGGGCTGGGCATGGGGGACAGGTTAGCCGTTTGGCGATAGGGGAACCCCCGATATTTTTACGTTTCGGGGGCTTGATTGCGGATTTGATGGCGCTATCGTCAACCAACCCGAGGGAACGTCGTGACTGTTCGCTGACAGAGCCCGATCGCACAGCCATGATCAATTCTCTTCGAGTTCCAGGATTTATGGCCACCACCGCCGTCACCGGGCTGATCGTGTCGTTGTGCTCGATCGCCTCGGCCGGAGTGAGCTTCCCGATCCGGGACGGACAGGTCGAGGCCCAACTCGTCTCGTCGCAGGCCGCCGTTCAGCCCGGTACCACCGTGCTCGTGGGCCTCCGTCTGAAGATGGACGACGGCTGGCACACCTATTGGCAAAACCCCGGCGAGTCCGGCCAGCCGACCGCGATCACGTGGAATCTGCCCCCCGGCTTCGTCGCCCACGACATCGACTGGCCCGCCCCCGAATACTTTGAGTTCGGCGGGCTGGCGAGCTACGGCTACCACGGGGAAATCGTGCTGCCCGTGCGTATCGACGTGCCGGCCCAGTTGGACGAATCGCGGGTCACGCTGCGGGCCGAGGCCGACTGGCTGATGTGCGAAGAGTCGTGCATCCCCGGGTCGGCGTCGCTGGCGTTGACGCTGCCGGTGACCGACGACCCCGCGGTTGCCGGGCGGCCGACGCTCCACGCCGGCCTGTTCGCCTGGGCCGAGAAGCATCGGCCCCAGACAGCCGAAGGCATCACAGCCGCGTTCGACACCGATCACGCCGTTTATACGCTCGAGCTGCCCCACCCCGCGAAACCCGCTAACGCTCCCGACGCGGTTGTCGCCAACTTTTTTCCCCACGACGCGACCACGCTCAACATGTCGGCCCGCCAGAACATCAGGCCGACCAGCGGAGGCTCACTCGAACTCACGCTCACACCGAACCCCCGCTACGACCGCCCCGCTTCGCTCCGGGGCGTGCTCGTCGTCGGCGACGGCTCCGGCTCGAACGCCCGCGCTTACCTCGTCAACGCTCCGCTCCGCACCGTCGCGGACGAGTAGACCCGTTCACCCCGAGTTCTTATCAGGAGACTTTCTGCCATGACCAAGACCCGAACCGCCGCCGCCCTGACCGCCCTCGCGGCCCTGGCTTTGCTCCTCGCCCCCGGCGCGATGCAGGCCGAAGCCGACCACAACATCAAGTCCCAAGGCGTCGTCACCGGCGAAGCCGCCCCAGACTTCACCCTCACCGACACCAACGGCACCGAACACTCCCTCTCCGACTTCGCCGGCAAAACCGTCATCCTCGAGTGGACCAACAAGACCTGCCCGTTCGTCCGCAAGTTCTACGACGAAGGCCACATGCAGGGCTGGCAGCAGGAAACCACTGCCGGCGGCGACGTCGTCTGGCTGAGCATCGACTCGACCAACCCCAACCACGGCAGCTTCATGGACGCCGGTACCTGGAACGGCTTCATCGAGCAGGAAGGCATCAACAGCACCGCCGTCCTCCTCGACGCCGACGGCCAGGTGGGCAAGGCTTACGCCGCCAAGACCACGCCGCACATCTACATCATTGACGGCGAAGGCACGCTGCGTTACCAAGGCGCAATCGACAGCATCCGCTCGGCCAAGGCCAAGGACATCGACAAGGCCGACAACTACATCGTCAACACCCTCGAAGCCCTGGCCAACGGCAGCGAAGTCTCGCCCGACACGACCACGGCCTACGGATGCAGCGTCAAGTACCGTAC
>JBCBSA010000459.1:0-1921 GCA_039819425.1 Planctomycetota bacterium | reverse complement strand
CCAGTCAGCAGCGACCACCCAGCCACCGCCGCCGACGGGGATGCTGATCGCCTGGGGGCGGGGGACGGACCGGGGGGGCGGGCGGGCGGGGGCGATGGTGGCGTGCGTGGCGGTGGTGGTGTTGGAGCCGGCGTTGTGGTGGCTGGGGTGGCAGTCGGGTGGGGTGGGGGTGGTGACGATGCGGCTGAGCCCGATCCAGGTGATGTGGGCGTTGTCGTCGGCGTGGCCGGAGGGGGAGTGGGCGGGGGTCGCGGCGGGGCAGGTAGGGCGGGTGGCGACGACCGCGGCGGCGGCGGCGGCGGGCTGGTTGGTTTTGGGGGTGCTGCTCGGGTGGCAGGTGCGGCGGAGCGGGCGGGGACGCGATTGAAAGGTCGATGATCCGGGGCTTTGTCGCCTCGGCCCCCTGCGGGGGTGGGGCTGCGTCGCCCTCGGCTTGAGGCAGGTTGTGCTAGGATGGGTGGTTCGGTTTTTGGTTTTGCCCCACGGATGGGTTGGTTTGGAGTCATGCCATGGAATTTGTGACCCGCGAAGAAAAACAGCGGCTGGAAGCCAAGCTGCAGGAGCTGATCGACCGCCGGCCCGAGGTCACGGCCCGGATCGCCGAGGCCCGCGCCCACGGCGACCTCAAGGAGAACGCCGAGTACCACGCCGCCCGCGACGACCAGGGCATGGACGAAGCCGAGATCCGTCGGCTGACCGAACGGCTCAAGACCGCCCAGGTCGCCGACGACGTGGAGGTCCCCGACGACATGGTGTTCCTGGGGGCGGTGGTGAAACTCAAGGACACCGACACGGGCGACGAAGACCTGTACAAGCTGGTGGGAGAATCGACGGGCAACTTCGACGCCGAGGAGATCGAGGTCACGGTGAGCAGCCCGCTGGGGGAGGCGCTGCTCAAGGCCCGGGTCGGGGAGACGGTCAAGGCCGACCTGCCGCGGGGGACCAAGCGGTTCGAGATCATGGAACTCGTCTGAGCCGAGGCGGCGGTGACGGGGAGAACCGCGACCGCCGGGGTCTTGTCCGGCACCGACCGTTACCCGAAAAGGCGTAAACCGCCGCGCCCGCCGGGTTTTCTCGACGGCGGGAACATCCGGGCGATATCATTGATTGTTAAAGAGGCGGGCCCGCCGCTATCGGGAGCGGGCCGGCTTCGATGTGTGGCTTGGATTTTGAGGAGCTGCGAGACATGCGCATGGACCGAGATCGGCGTGGTGGTGGGTCGGAGACCCGGGCGGCCTTGTGGTTGGTCGTCGCGGCGGTCGCCCTGCCGACCGCGGCGGTGGCGCAGCTGCCGGCGAACAACGGCGGCGGCCGCGCCCTCGACGCCAACCCCGGCGTGGGCAGCGGCGGGACCAACCGCCTCGAAAACCAGATCGACTTCCAGGCCCGCAACAACCTGGTCACCGGCAACGTCGCCGGCGGCCGGGCCTTCCAGGACGACGTGCCCTTCCTCGCCCCCGGGGCGTTCTCCGGCGGGCTCGAGAGCGAAGAGCTCTTCTCGTTCCGCGCCGAGAGCCTGCGGTCGGCCCCCATCTTCGCCAACATCCCCACCGCCCAGACCATCAACAACGTCGGCGGCGGCGAGATCGTCGTCTTCAACTCCGCCACCACCGTCGCCCCCAACCGCATCAACCCCAACACCCCCACCCGCTTCGCCCCCCAGGGCGGCGTCTTCCGCGTCAACAACGCCACCAGCTTCGGACGATTCGATCCCCAGTACGAGCTCACGCTCGACCGCCGACCCAGCCCCGCAACCATCAACCGCTTCGACCCCGTCTCCCGCGACAACACGCTCGGCGTGTTCCGGGTCGAGGACGGCTCGGCCCTCGCGGTCACCGCCGACCCCCTGCTCGGGGTCCGCCGACGCACCCTGATCGACGCCCGGCGGTCGCCCGCCGACGCCACCGATCCCGCCCTGACC
>JBCBSA010000458.1:0-1934 GCA_039819425.1 Planctomycetota bacterium | reverse complement strand
TTTATCGGGAGCCCCGCCATGAACTTTTTCCCCGGTCGCCTGGTGGAGCAAGACACTCAATGGCTGTTTCAAGGCAACGGCTTGCAGGTTGCCTTGCCGACCCATCGCGCCAGTGACTATGCCACCCACCGCGATCGCCCCCTGATGGAACAACGCCGCCACGACCACCCCCACCGCCAAGACACCGGGTAGCCACTCACGCCGCCGCGCCGCCGTCACGCCGATCGCCACGCACCCCGCCAACGCCAACCCGCCGGGCACCAGCATCGCCCACGCCCCCGCCTCCCACGCCTCGGCCGTGTTCGCCAGGCTCGGCAGCTTGATGTCCGGCAGCCACGCCGGCCGCGCCGACGCCTGGGCCGCCGTCAGCTCCACCTCCGTGCTCGCCTTGTGCACCAGCACCAGGTCCGGGTCCGAGATCGATCGCGACCACGCCTTCTCCGCCTTCAGGTACACCACCCACGCCGCCCCCACCAGCCCCGACTGCACCACCAAACCCGCCCGGCCCAACCAGCCCCGACCCGGCGCCGGCAGCAACACCAAAAACAGCAGCCCGATCACCACCGCCGCGTCGTGCACCGTCACCGCCAGCAGCGCGCACACCCAGAACCCCACCTTCCCCCACGCCTTCCGCTCGACGTAACCCGCGTAGAACGCCAGCGTCGCCAGCATCACCAACGCCATCAGCAGCGTGTAGAACCGCGCGTACCGCGACAGCTCCACGTGCCAGTGCGAAAACGCGATCATCGCCGCCAACGCCCACCCCACCGCCGGGTTAATCAGCCGCCGCCCGAACACCCACGCGATCGGCACGCACAGCACCCCCAGCAGCGCCGCCGGCAGCCGCATCGAAAACGGGCTCAGCCCCAGCACCTTCGCAAACGCCGCCTCCGTGTACAGAAACAGCGGCGCCCGCGTGTACGCGTGCCCCGACTCTAGGCTCGGCACCCCGTGTTCCAGGATCGCCGTCACCCCCGACAGCTGGTACCCCTCGTCGACCTGATACGTCAACGCCCCCAGGTTCGTCAGCCGCAGCACCGCCGCCGCCACGATCAACGCCGTCAACCCCGCCGGCGTCGCCCACCGCGCCACCCCCGCCGTGTTCGGCGCAGCCGTGTCCGCGGGCGGCAGAGAAGTCGGAGCAGCGGTCGTCGTCATAGTCCCTAGATCGGTCGATCGAGATCACGTTTAGCGTCAGCCATTATCGGCCACTTCCCCCGCGGAAGTTCCCTCGAAAGTTTCCCCGGAAGTTTCTACAACTTCGGGCCCCGCCGCGGAAACTTCCGGGGGGGCGGGGCGGAGCATGTAGACCAGGCCGCCGACGAGCCCGAAGAACAGGAAGATGCCGTACTCGATCCACGCGAACGCCAGCGCCTCGCTCCGGCTGGCCGTGAACACCGTCGCCAGCAGGAACGTGAACACGCTCTCCCGCAGGCCGACCCCGTTGATCGAGATCGGCGCGAGCATGATGAAGATCGCCACCGGCACGATCACGAACCAGTTCGCCAGCCCGATCTCCAGCCCCAGCGCCCGCCCGATCGCGTAGTAGAACAGCACCACCTTCGTCTGCAGCACCACCGAGATCGCGAACGCCACCGCCACCGTCCGCGTCTGCCCCCGGTACCCCGACAGCGCCCCGTAGATCTTCCCGACCTTCCCGCCGACCACCGCCGGCAGCTTCGCGATCGCCCACGCGATCCACCCGTGGATCCGTTCGTTGCGGGCAAACATCGCCCACGTCATCCCCAGCGTCCCCAAAAGCGCCAGCCCCGCCCACAGCCGCACCCCCGGCACCCGCTCGATCAACGGCCCGTGCAGAAACGCCAGCGCCACCACCGCGAACCCCGCCAACGCCACCAGCCCGATCAGCCGGTCCACCACCACCGACGTCACCGCCAGCCCCTTGCCCGCCCCCGCCCGCCAGGCGTCGTACC
>JBCBSA010000457.1:0-1985 GCA_039819425.1 Planctomycetota bacterium | reverse complement strand
ACCAACGAGGCCCGCGCCCGCGATATCCCCGTCCTCGCCCGCGGCTCGGGCGTCGGCACCATGACCGGCTACTGCCTCGGCCTCTCCAACGCCTGCCCCGTCGAGTACGGCCTCCTCTTCGAACGGTTCACCGACCCCGACCGTACCGAATACCCCGATATCGACATCGACATGTGCCAGGACGGCCGCGGCGACCTCATCAAGTTCGTCCGCGACAAGTACGGCCACGTCGCCCAGATCATCACCTTCGGCACCCTCAAGGCCCGCGCCGCCGTCCGCGACGTCGGCCGCGTCATGGACCTGCCGCTCGGCGACGTCGACAAGGTCTGCAAACTCATCGGCGACGGCCTCAAGACCACCCTCGACTCCGCCTGGGACGAACAATCCGACCTCCGCCAGCTCTGCGACGACCAGCCCGCCATCAAGGGCGTCTACGACACCGCCAAACGCCTCGAAGGCCTCGCCCGCCACGCCGGCGTCCACGCCGCCGGCGTCATCGTCGCCACCCAACCCCTCGACAACATCGTCCCCCTCTACCGCGCCCCCGGAAGTGGGGGCAAGAGCGGCGAAGACGTCATCGTGACCCAATGGGACGGCCCGACCTGCGAAAAAGTCGGCCTGCTCAAGATGGACTTCCTCGGGCTGCGCACCCTCTCCATCATCGAACGCGGCAAGCTGCTGGTGCGGCAGTCCCTCAGCGAGGAGACGATCCGCGAGGCGGTGGGTGCGAATGACGAAATCCGAATGACGAATGACGAAACGGACGAGGGAGGGGATGTTTCGTCATTCGAATTTCGTCATTCGTCATTCACCCCCGACCCCCTCGACCTCGAACGCCTCGCCTACGACGACCCCAAGGTCCTCGACCTCTTCGCCCGCGGCGAGACCGCCGGCGTGTTCCAGTTCGAGTCCGGCGGGATGCGCAACCTGCTCATGGCCATGAAGCCCGACCGCCTGTCGGACCTCATCGCCGCCAACGCCCTCTACCGCCCCGGGCCGATGGAACTTATCCCGAACTACAACAACCGCAAACACGGAAAAGAACCGGTTCCCGCGGTGCACCCCATCGTCGATCGCCTCACGGCCGAGACCCACGGCATCATGGTCTACCAGGAGCAGGTCATGCTCGTGCTCAACGAGCTCGGCGGCATCCCCCTCCGCCAGGCCTACTCCATCATCAAGGCCATCTCCAAGAAAAAAGAAAAAACCATCAACGCCGCCCGCGCCGACTTCATCGGCGGCGCAGAAAAACAGGGCGTCTCCGGCAAACAGGCCAACGACCTCTTCGACCTCATCCTCAAGTTCGCCGGCTACGGCTTCAACAAGTCCCACTCCACCGGCTACGCCATCGTCGCCTACCAGACCGCCTACCTCAAAGCCTACTTCCCCATCCAGTACATGGCCGCGGTGCTCACCTACGAATCGGTGAACACCGACAAGGTCGTCGAGTACATCGATGAATGTAAGAAGGTCCTGCTGCCCAACGGGGAACGCGGCGTCGAGGTCAAACCCCCCGACATCAACCTCTCCGACGTGGCGTTTACCGTCGTCTACGAGCCGGGCGAGAAACGCGATCCCAGCTCCGGCCACATCCGCTTCGGCCTCTCGGCCGTCAAGGGCCTGGGCGTCAAAGCCATCCAGGCCATGATCGACGAACGCACGACCAACGGCCCCTTCCTCGGGCTCCACGACTTCTGCGAACGCGTCTCCAACCGCGTCATCAACAAGTCCGCCGTCGAGGCACTGGTCAAGTGCGGCGCCTTCGACAGCCTCCACGGCCTCGACCAACGCGCCGCCATGGTCGCCTCCATCGAAGAGGCCATGCGCAGCGGCGCCCAGGAGGCCGAGCTCCGCTCCAGCGGCAGCTTCCTCTTCGGCGACGTCGACGCCGAACGCAAGGAACAGGAAAAAGACAAGCCCGCCCGCACCCTCGCCCAGGTCGCTCCGTGGGCCAAGAAGGAGTGCCTCGACTTCGAGAAAGAAGT
>JBCBSA010000456.1:0-1991 GCA_039819425.1 Planctomycetota bacterium | reverse complement strand
GTCGGCCGGAGCGTTTCGTTTCGGTCGGGTTCATCGGGCCTGTTTCCCGGTAGGCGAAGCGGTCGGTCTTCTACGAAGTGTTGGCGAGGCGGTCGGCGATCAGTTGCTGAAGGGCTTCGAGCGAGTCCGCGGAACCGAGGGTAGCCGCGTCTAGCCACACCTCCGGTCGCCCGGCGGTTTCTCGCAGCACCGAGGGCCACGCCGTGTCCCGGACATCGTAGCGGGCCACGGCCTCGTCGCGGTGTAAAAATTCGACCTCGGCGGGCAACGCCTCGACGAAATCCCGCCACCGCTGCTTCATGCCGAGCGGGTGGTGAGTGACCGCGCACAGCGAACAAGCGTACGTCCCCGGCGACACGAGCTTGTGGAGACTGTCAAACGCCGCGTGGAGTCGGCCGGCGTCGGCGTTGTAGACGAAAATCAGCTTCATGACGCTCGTGGGCGGAAAGCGGTAGGTCGGCACAACCCGCGGCCGCGCCCGGGTTATTCCGCATGGCTTGCGGACCCGGGCTGCTGCAGACGCTTCACCAGCCTGCGGGTCGCCGCCCGCGGCAGAAACTTGGCCAGCACCGCCCCCAGCCGGTTGCTCAAGCCGGGCACCACGATCACCCGCCCCGCCGCCGCCCCGCGGACGCCGGCGGCGGCGACCCGGTCGGCGGACATCGTGCCCAGGCGGAACAGCTTGGAGTCGGCCATGTCCGCGGCCTCGCCGAACTCCGTCGCCGTGGGGCCGGGGCACAACGCCGTGGCCGTCACCCCCGTGCCCCGCAGTTCCTCGGCCAACGCCTCGGTGAAACTCACGACGTAGGCCTTGGTGGCGTAGTAGACCGCCATGTGCGGCCCGGCCTGGAACGCGGCGGTGGACGCGACGTTCAGCACCGCCCCTCGGCCCCGCTCGACCATACCCGGCAGCAGGCGGCGTGTCAGTTCCGTGAGTGCCCCGACGTTGACCCGCACCATGTCCACCTGGCGCTGCGCGTCGAGCGTGTGGACATGGCCGAGCGCTCCGAACCCCGCGTTGTTGACCAGCACATCGACGGTCAGCCCGGCCTCATCGAGCCGGTCCCCAAGCCGATCCGCCGCCCCGGTCTCGGCGAGGTCGGCAGGCAACACGGTCACGGTGATGCCGTGGGCTCCGCGCAGTTCCACCGCCAACGATTCCAGCCGATCGACCCGCCGGGCCGTGACGATCAAATGGTCGCCACGCCCGGCGTAACGACGAGCGATCGCCTCGCCGATCCCGGCCGACGCCCCGGTGATCAGCACGTTAGACGGCGGCCGGGTCATGGCGTCGACGTCACTCCGCCCCCATCCGCGCGACCCGCCGGTAGTTCTCGCGGAAGAAGAGCGTCCACTCCAGTTGATCTTTCAGCTTCTCGTCGTCGCTTCGGGCGTTGAACGCGTTCATGAAGTCTTCGAGCACCTGCGCCGCCTCGTCGTGACGCGGATGCGCGGTATCGCGCAACACGTCGCGCCAGTTCCGCTCCATTTCGTCGTCGGGCCAGACCAGGGTCAATTCCGGGGGCATCGCGTCGAACAGCCGCAGCATCTCCGGCTTGTCCGGGTGGCCGTCCGGGGTGCGGAGGATCGCCCGCCAGGCGGCGACGAGGTCGCCGTGGATGTCGATGGCCATCGACTTGGTCACCGGGCCGACGGCGGAGAAGAAGTCGGGCATGCCGTCCATGATGGGCACGGCCGTGGGGAACGGGTCGACCTGCGGATCGGTCCAGTCGGCCTTCTCGGCGGCGGTGAAGAGGTCGCGGCGGATCGGCTGGCGTCGGAGTTCGTAGCGGGCGGGCCCGCCCTCGACGCCGAGTTCCTGCTGCCAGAGACGCTGGGCGTCGCGGCTCAGCACCCAGGCGATGAACTGCTCGGCCAACTCGTGCCGCGGCGCGCCGCGCAGCAGCGTGACCGGGTCGGCGGTGGTGGCGGTCATGCTCCGCCCATCGACGACGGGATCGACGTAGCCCACCCGGCTGGTCGAGACGCCG
>JBCBSA010000455.1:0-2009 GCA_039819425.1 Planctomycetota bacterium | reverse complement strand
AGTGCGTCGTCCACCACGTCGTCAGCCCGCTCGACGCCCCCAATTCTCCGAGATGGTCCCACAGCTCCCGCCGCGCCGCGGGGTCCAGCCCCGTCGCCGGCTCGTCCATCAGCAGCAGCCGCGGCCCGTGCAAGAGCGCCTTGCCGATCTCCAGCCGCCGCCGCATCCCCCCGGAAAATTCTTCGACGCGATCGCCCGCCCGGTCCGCCAGGCCGAACCGCTTCAGCGCCTCGTCGATCCGCGGCGACGCCGTCTTCCGCGACATGCCGTACAGCCGCGCCTGACACGCCAGGTTCTCGCGGGCCGACAGCTTGACGTCCACGCTGGGCGACTGGAACACGACCCCCATCTCCCGCCGCGCCGCCGCCGGGTCCCGCAGCACGTCGCGGCCGAACACCGACGCCGACCCGCCGCCCGACGGCCGAAGCATCGTCGCCAGCACCCGGAACAGCGTCGACTTTCCCCCGCCGTTGGGCCCCAGCACCGCGAACGCTTCGCCCGGCTCGACCGCCAACTCCACCCCCGACAGCGCATCCACGGCCGACCCCCGGAAGCGGTGAGAAACACCCACGACGTTGATCGCGGCCCCGGAGGCCTGGGCTGTTGAATCACTCACCGCGCATCCACCACAATCGCCGCCAGCACCACCGGCAGGTAAATCAGCGACGCGAAAAACACCCGCCGCGCCCACCGCCGTTCGACGGCGTAGCCGACACCCTCGCCCCGCACCGCCCACACCCACCGCAGCGCAAACGCCAGAAACACCAGCCCCCCCACCGACGCGACCGCCAGCGCGATCCAACCCGCAAAACCCAGCCACGTCGGCAACGCCCCCGCCGCCAACAACACCACGCACCCGATCACCGTGTTCCGCCGCGACGACGCCCCGCTGGGGTCCCGCACCGCGTGCATCGCCAGCCCCGCCGCCGCGTAGTCGTCGCGGTACATCACCCCGATCGCCAGGAAGTGCGGCACCTGCCACACCGCCATCACCGCGAACACCACCCACGCCGCCAGCGCGGCCTGGGTGAATAACTCGCCCGTCACCGCCGTGTACCCGATCAACGGCGGCATCGCCCCCGGGATCGCACCCACATAAAGCGCCGCCGGCGACCACCGCTTCATCGGCGTGTAGACCAACGCATACGTCGCCACCGTGAACGCCGCCAACGCCGACGCCAACGGCGT
Organism: Planctomycetota bacterium; assembly: GCA_039819425.1. Lineage (GTDB taxonomy): Bacteria > Planctomycetota > Phycisphaerae > Phycisphaerales > Phycisphaeraceae > Algisphaera. The sequence continues at coordinate 821 of JBCBSA010000455.1, read as the reverse complement.
GCCGAACATGCACAGCGCCGCCTGCCCCAGCAAGAGCAACGCCCCGCCCAGCGCCCACGCCTCGGCCGTCGGCACCCGCCCCGCCGCCATCGGCCGGTCGGCCGTCCGCGGCATCTTCGCGTCCGTCCGCCGCTCGATCACCTGGTTGAACACGCTCGCCGCCATGCACGACATCGCCGTCCCGGCGAGCGTCCCGACCAGCATCAGCCACGTCCACGCGTGCCCCTGCCGCCACGCCAGCACGAACCCGATCGCCGCCGTCACGACCACCAACCGGGTGATCTTCGGCTTCACGAGCATCTGATAGTCCCGCAGCCGGTCACGCAAGCGGAACACCGATAGCGCAGCCGCGGCTCGTTCCCGCAACTCTCCCGCATACTCGGAGGGGCCCGTACTCACGCGTTCACCGGCTCCGGCCGCCGCCGCTCAAGGGCACGCTCCGGGCGGCGCTTCGGCAAAGAGGTCGGCTCAGACGCCGGCCCTCGGGGTGTCCGCAACCGCTCCGTCGTCGCGTCCCCCGCCGCCACCGGCACGTGGTCCTCCCGCTGCCCCGGCACCGGCAGCAGGTGCATCCGAATCGCGAGCCACATCGCCGACGCCAGCAGCAGCGCCCCCACCGTCTGGTGCGACGTCGCCATCAACGCGTGTTCCCCGGTCATCACCGTCATAACGCCCAGCCCCACCTGAACGATGAGCAGCAATCCAAACGCCGTCGCCGGCACCAGCACCCGCGGCCGACCCGCGTACGCCCGCCAGATCCAAGCGACAAACAACAACCCGGCCGCGAACAGCGAGTACCCCCCCAGCCGGTGCGCAAAGTG
>JBCBSA010000454.1:0-2016 GCA_039819425.1 Planctomycetota bacterium | reverse complement strand
GGGCGTCGGCGTTCGCGGGTGAGCAGCCTCGCCGTGCGACACTCCCGGTTCGAGTCCCCCGCGTCGCCGGTCGAGGGTGAACGGTCCGCGCGGCGGTCGAACCCGCCGCACCCCCGGAAGTCGCGCTTGCCGCGGCCCGATTCCGGAGGGGGCCGTGGAGCCCGCTCTTTGGCAAGTTGTGCGATGGGGGGCTGGCCCGAGCGGGCGGTTTCGACGATAGTCCCGGCATGAACATCATCTTCATGGGCTACCGCGGCAGCGGCAAGACGTCGATCGGCAAGAAGATCGCGGCGCAGACGTGGAAGGAATTCGTCGACGTCGACGCCGAGGTCATCAAGCGGTTCGACGGGCGGTCGATCGCCGACGTCTGGGCGACCGAGGGGCAGGCGGCGTTCCGGGCGGCGGAGGTGGAGGTGGCGATCGAGGTGTTGTCGCGGACGGGCCACGTCGTGGCGCTGGGGGGCGGGACGGTGATGCAGCCCGAGGCGGCGGCGGCGGTGCGGGACGCGGCGGACGCGAAGCGGATCTACCTGGCGTGCAAGCCGGCGGTGCTGGCCGAGCGGCTGGCGGCGGACCCGTCGACGGCGGCGACGCGGCCGCCGCTGACCGGCGGCGGGGGGGACGGGGCGAGCGTCGAAGAGATCACGACGGTCCTGGCCGAACGCGATCCGGTGTACCGGGAGCTGGCGGACGTGGTGTTCGACGTGACGTATGTGGGGCTGGCGGAGGCGGTGGCGTATCTGGCGCGGCACCATCTTTGAGGGGTTGGCGTTCGTCCTGGGCTCTGCCCGGGGGCGGGGTTTTTTATGGTCCGCCCTCGGGCGGAGCCCCGGGCTAATGGGAGAGGCATCAAGCGAGCTTGCGGACGGACTGGGGTCCGTCGAGTCGGTAGCGGTGGCCGCGCCAGGCGAGGGTTTGGCCGAAGGCGGCGGAGACGAGGAGGGCGAGGTTGACGGCCATGACCAGGGGGGTGCCGAAGCGGTCGAGGCGGAGGGTGTGGCGGAGGTAGCGGAGCTGGTCGTGGCCGAAGGCCTGGGCGACGGCGGCGCGGCGGTAGGCGGCGCGGGCCTGGTCGGCGGCGGCGACGACGAGCAGCGCCACGGCGGCGATGACGGCGACGGCGGTCTGGCCGATGACGATGGCGACGGCGAGTGAGACGATCGACGTGAGGAAGCCGGCGACGTAGAGCCCGATGAAGCCCAGGGCCTTGCGGTAGAGGGCGGGGTCGTGGAGGCGGGTGATGAGGTACTGGCGTCGGCCGAACTCGAAGAGCCCGCGCCAGTTCATCTGGACGGGCGAGGGCACGAGGCAGCGGTGGACGAAGTAGACGCGTCGGCCGGCGTCGCGGCACAGGCGGGTCATCTGGTAGTCGTCGGAGAGGGCCCCCCGGAAGTACCCCGGCAGGTCGTGCCGGCGGGCGAAGTCGGCGCGGACGGCCATGGAGCCGCCCCAGGCCTGGGTGAGGTCGTCGTGGCCGATGAACATGGCGACGGCGGAGTTGATGACGCTGGCGCACATGGCGGCGGGGTGGGGGCGTTGGGCGCGGAGCTCGGGCATGAGCCAGCGGTAGCCGGTGGTGACGCCGACGCGTTCCTGGACGTGGGGGCCGACGAGTTTTTGGAGCCAGTGGGGGCCGGGCACGGCGTCGGAGTCGGCGAAGACCCAGACGACGCTGTCGTCGTGGTGTTCGTCGAGGAAGGCGAGGGCGGCGAGCTGGTTGTGGACTTTTTGGCCGGTGTCGTCGGGGGCGACGCCGGCGGTGACGAGGTCGACGGTCGGGGCGGGGTCGGGGTGGTTTTCGAGTTCGCGTTCGACGAGCTGGCGGGCCGGGTCGCTGTCGTCCTCGAAGACGAAGACGAGGCGGTAGTCGGGGTAGTCTTGGGTCAGGAGCGAGCGGACGTTGCGCGGCAGGTCGGGGTCGTGTCCCTTGCAGGGGACGATGACGGCGGCGAGCGGTTGGTACTCGTCGAATCCTTCGCGGACGGGTCGGCCGACGCGGCGGGAGAACTTGCGGGC
>JBCBSA010000453.1:0-2016 GCA_039819425.1 Planctomycetota bacterium | reverse complement strand
GGGGTATACGCGGTGGGGGGGGGGGGGTTGGGTCGCCGACGCTTGAGGTGGGGCGGCTAACGGGGGTGGGCTGACCGGGGGATTTGGTCGATGGACAGGAGCGATGAGCCGTGCAGACCGCATCGTGGTGTTATCGGACACGCACCTGTCGACGGCGGGCCGGGGCGCGGGGTCGGCGGCGGCGCTGCGGCCGCTGTGGGACGGGGCGGACGAGTGCGTGATCAACGGGGACGTGGCGGAGATCGCCGACGAGAAGCTGCGCGGGCCGGCGGCGCGGCAGGTGGTGGAGCTGCTCGAGTACGCCGAGGCGGACGGGGTGAAGCTGACGTTTATCTCGGGGAACCACGACCCGCTGCTGACGGACCGGCGGTACCTGCGGCTGGCGGGCGGGGAGGTTTTCTTGACGCACGGGGATATCTTGCACCCGGCGATCTCGCCGTGGACGGACCACGCCAAGCACCTGCAACAACTCCACGCCGACGCGGTGCTGTCGCTGGACCCGGCCAAGGCGCGGGAGATGGACCACCGGTTGGCGGCGTGCCAGCACGCGTCGGTGATCCACTGGGACCACCCCCGCCCCCGGAATCTTTCGCGCCGCTCTCGTTATCCGCGGGTGCGGCGGAGGGCGGAGACGGCGTTGAAGGCGGCCAAGGCGTTGTACTACTGGTCGACGATCCCGCGGCGGGCGATGGGCTTTGCGCGGCGGTTCGCGCCCGAGTCGCGGTTCTTCGTGTTCGGGCACATCCACCGGGCGGGGGTGTGGGTCGACCGGTCGGCCGAGGCGGTGGAGCAGGTGGGGCGACTTGCGGGCGCGGCGCGACCCATTCCGGGGGGGGGGCGGGTGATCATCAACACGGGGGCGTACCAGACGCCGCGGAACCCGCGAGCGGTGGTGATCGAGGGGGACCGGCTGAGCGTGTGGCCGGTGATGTACGACTTGGCGGGGCACCGGTTCGGGACCAAGGCGATCGCGGAGTTCGGGCTCAAGACGGCGGTGACGGCGGCGCGGGCGGAGGGGGCGGAAGGACGTGGGGGAGCCGCGGCCTGAACGACGGGGCGCGCAAGCCCGCCTGGGATACCCGGATGAAATCGGTTTCGGTCAGCGGTAAGGTTGGGCGATGACCGGACTGGTGTACGACGAGCGGTTTCTGGAACACGACACGGGGGCGGGGCACCCGGAGCGGGCGGACCGGCTGCGGGCGATCGTGGACCGGCTGCGTCGGGACGGGCTGTGGGACAAGTTGGAACACCTGGAGTTTGGGCCGGCGTCGGCGTCGCGGCTGGAGCGGCTGCACAGTCCGGGGTACGTCCACCGGGTGGAGGAGGCGTGTGCGCACGGGTTGGCGTATGTCGATACGCCGGACGTGGCGGTGTGCGCGGCGAGCGACGGGGTGGCGCGGCGGGCGGCGGGGGGGGTGCTGCGGGCGGTGGAGGCGGTGATGGCCGGGGAGGTGGGCAACGCGTTCTGCGCGGTGCGTCCGCCGGGGCACCACGCCGAGGCGGGGCGGGCGATGGGGTTCTGTCTGTACGCGAACGTGGCGCTGGCGGCCGAGGCGTTGGTGGAGGACCACGGGCTGTCGCGGGTGGCGGTGGTGGACTTCGACGTGCACCACGGCAACGGGACGCAGCACCTGCTGGAGGGGCGGGCCGACGTGTTGTTCGTGAGCGTCCACGAAGACCCGACGCAGCAGTACCCCGGCACCGGCTTCACGCAGGAGACGGGACGCGGGGCGGGCGAGGGGTTCACGCTGAACGTCCCGCTGGCGTCGGGGGCGGGCGACGCGGCGTGGGACGCGGCGTTCGAGGCGGAGGTGTTGCCGAGGCTGGAGGCGTACCGGCCCGAGTTCGTGCTGGTGTCGGCGGGTTTCGACGCGGCGGCGGCGGACCCGCTGGGGCACCTGGCGGTGAGCAACGCGGGTTTTGTCGGGGCGACGCGTCGGCTGGTCGAGGTGGCCCAGCGGCACGCGGGGGGCCGGCTCGTGTCGGTGCTGGAAGGGGGGTACGACCTGGAGGCGT
>JBCBSA010000452.1:0-2024 GCA_039819425.1 Planctomycetota bacterium | reverse complement strand
CACGCCTCGGCCGAGATGGCCGCGGACAAGCTCGAGAGCCTCCTGTCGGACTGCCAGAGCATGGGGAGCTCGGCGTCGCTCGACCTCGACGGCTGCCTCAGCCTGCCCAAAGCCAGCCTGCAAAACATGCTCCAACAGATGTCGCAGGCGCGTGCCTCCGGTTTCGGCCAAGGCGGCCAGGGCGGCGGCCGCTCGGGCTCGTCCGCCATGGCGAACGCCTCACTCATCGGCCCCCGCGCGATGTCACGCGGCGACACCCAGTCCGCCTTCGGCGACCGCGCCGGCGGCAACGGACCCGGCGGCCGCGTCGACGGCACCGCCGATCCCGACCTCGACCCCGCCGAGGCCCTCAACCCCGACAACACCGAGGCCCGCTTCCGCTCGTCCGCCGCCCTCCCCGGCGTCCCCCCGCGCTACCGCGACGTCGCCGCCGCCTACTTCCGCCGCCTCGCCGACGAGGCCGCCCGCAACCCATGAAATCGGTCGGGGGGTTGGTTTGGCCCGGCCCCTGATTAGAATGATCGACGGAGTTCAATCATGACCCACCGCAAAGCCGTTGCTTTCCTCGCCCTGTTCGGGGCGCTCGCCGCCGGACCCGCCCTCGCGCAGCACGATCTGCCGGGCGACGGCACCGTCCGCGCCGCCAAGTTGGTCTACGCCAACAACAAGTCGTCGGTCTGCTTCTCCGAGCGGTTCCTCACCGAGGTCGCCGAGCAGACCCACATCGCCACGCACGACAAACTCGTGCCGGTCAAGTCCGACTCCGCCGAGCTCTTCGACCACCCCTTCGCCGTGATGACCGGCGAGGGCGCGTTCACCCTCACCGACGCCCAGGTCGACAACCTGCGGACCTACCTCGAGTTCGGCGGCTTCGTCATCGCCTCGGCCGGGTGCTCGTCCAAGGACTGGAACCGCTCGATGGGCCGGTCGATCGACCGCCTCTTCCCCGACGCCGAGCTGACCACCCTCGACGCCGACCACCCGATCTTCCACAGCGTCTACGACATCACCTCCAGCCGGTACAAGTCCGGCGGGGCCCGCCTCCCCGAGCTCCGCGCCCTCGAACGCGACGGCCGGGTCGTCCTGATCTGGTCGCCCGACGGCCTCAACGACACCGCCAACGCCGGCGGCAACTGCTGCTGCTGCGGCGGCAACGAGATCAAGTCCGCCAAGCAGCTCAACGTCAACATCCTCGCCTACGCGCTGACGCACTGAGGCGTTTGGTGAATTCGACCATCCGCTATCATCCGGCCGATTCCTAAGTCGGGGACCGGCCGCATGACCGACAAACTCAGGGCGATCGTCGACCACCCGTGGTTCAGCCGGGCCGTGCTCGGGCTCATCGTGCTCGCGGCGGTGCTCGTCGGGCTCGAGACCTACCCCGACGTCGTCGACCGCTACGGCGAGCTGCTGCACACGCTGGATACCGTCGTCATCTGGCTGTTCGCCCTCGAGGCGGCGATGAAGATGGGGGCGGGGGGCAGGCGGTGGTACCGCTACTTCCGCGACCCGTGGAACGTCTTCGACTTCGTGATCGTGGTGGTGTGCTTCCTGCCGGTGGACGCGCACTACGCGCAGGTGCTGCGGCTGGCGCGGGTGCTGCGGGCGCTGCGGCTGATCTCGGCGGTGCCCAAGCTGCAGCTGCTGGTGGGGTCGCTGCTGCGGTCGCTGCCGTCGATGGCCTACGTCGGGCTGCTGCTGGCGATCATGTTCTACGTCTACGCGGTGCTGGGCGTGTTCCTCTTCCGCGACAACGACCCGGTCCATTTCCGCAACCTCGAGCTGTCGATGCTGTCGCTGTTCCGCGTGGTGACGCTCGAGGACTGGACCGACATCATGTACATCCAGATGTACGGCTCGGACAACTACCCGTTCAGTGCGGAGGACCGCGGACGTTTCGAGTTTTCGTCGACGGCCCGGCCGTTCGTGGGGGCGTTCTACTTCGTGTCGTTCGTGGCGCTCGGCACGATGGTGATGCTGAACCTGTTTATCGGGGTGATCATCCAGTCGATGGACGAGGCCCA
>JBCBSA010000451.1:0-2028 GCA_039819425.1 Planctomycetota bacterium | reverse complement strand
CACGACGGCGTCGGCACGAACATGGCCATCAACTTCGCCACCACGCCCAACGCCTTCGTGGTAGTGGGGCACGGCCTGGAACGAGCGGTAGGTCTTGAGGTGTTCGTAGGCGGGGTCGCTGGGGTCGGGGGTGAAGTCGTTGTTGAGCACGGGCAGGTCGCCGTACAACAGCTCGCCGAGCACGCCGCCCTCGAGCAGCGGCAGGCGGTCGGGCTGCTTCCAGGGGTTGATCGGCTCGTCCCAGGCGGAGTTGCGCGTGATGCGGTAACGCGGGGCGGGGAGGTTGCGCCGGCTCAGCGCCATGAACCCCTCGTAGTGGAACATCCGGCGGAACCGGTCGCCGAAGTCGGAGACCATTTTTTGGGCGTCGGTCTGGGCCGACAGCTCACGCACGAGCTCGACCATATCGTCGACGCGGGCGTCGGCGGGGGCGGTGAAGGACGGGGGCGGGGTGGTGGACACGGGGGTCTTTCTCGTCGGCGTGGTCACGGAAACAGCAGGCGGGCTAAAGGATGCGATCGGCGTCGACCGGCGGGGGGGCGTCGTCCCGGCCCTCTGGGTCGAAGGCGTCGCCGAAGACCATGTCGGAGCTGGCGTAGGTCGTGCCGAAGTTCTCGGCGAGGGCGACGACCTGACTCACGGCCGAGCCGAACTGCGACTCCCGCAGCGGCGACAGCGGGTGGATGTACACCGACCACAACACGTCGCCGTTGACCGCGTACCGGGCGTCGAGGGCCCGGTCGAAGTTGGCCCGCATGAGGATCTCCATCAACGGCTGATCGAGCTCGAGCCCCCGCCCGACCGGCGTCATCAGCCACATCCGGTCGGCCCCCTCGTCGGTGAGCACAAGCAGCGGCCGGCCGGCGACGACGAACTGCCAACGCCCCCCCCCGCCCTGGGCCGGGCCCTCGGTGGCCGCTTCGATCCATCGGCCGAGTGTGGCGTTGTCGGTCGCGTCCACGGCAGCCACCCGGGCCGGCTCGGCCACGGCGTCAACCGCACCGTCCTGGGCGGTCGCGTGGTGCGCGACCCACACCCCGCCGGCCAAAGCAGCGGCAAAGAAGACAACGAGCGAGGCACGGGTTTTCATGCGGAACTCCGCGATTGCGAGAGGATGAACGACCGATCGCTCATCGCAGTGGGCTTACACCGATCGTTCCATAGTAGCCCCCGGTCTCGCCGGTTGACCGTGTCCGCTGCTCGGGGCCACTCGGCGATGACACGACAGACGGGCCGATGGCTGGTGTCACTCGCGGATCTGGCCGTCGCCGCGGGCGACCCACTTGGTGGTGGTGAGGTCGGCGGCACCCATGGGGCCGCGGGCGTGGAGCTTGTCGGTGGAGATGCCGATCTCGGCGCCCAGGCCGTACTGCTGGCCGTCGGAGAAGCGGGTGGAGCAGTTGACCATGGCGTTGGCGGTGTCGACGGTCTGGACGAAGCGGTCGGCGGCGGCGAGGTCGCGGGTGACGATGGCGTCGGTGTGCTTCGAGCCGTAGCGGTTGATGTGGGCCACGGCGTCGTCGAGCGAGTCGACCACACGGAGGGCGACGATCAGGTCGAGGTATTCGGCGGCCCAGTCGGACTCGTCGGCGGGGCGGGCGTCGGGCAAGACGCTCATGGTGCGGGTGTCGCCGCGGAGTTCGACCCCTTCTTGGGCGAGCGCTTCGCCGACGCGTTGGACCATCCCGGGGGCGACGCAGTCCTGGTGGAAGAGGATGGTCTCGGCGGCGTTGCAGACGCCGGGGCGCTGGGTCTTGGCGTTGACGCAGAGCGAGACGGCGAGGTCGGGGTCGGCGTGGGCGTCGACGTAGACGTGACAGTTGCCGGTGTAGTGCTTGATAACGGGGATGCGGGCCTGCTCGACCACGGCGCGGATGAGCGACTCGCCGCCGCGGGGAATGCACAGGTCCAGGTGCTCGTCGAGCTTGAGGAGTTCGGCGACGGCGGCGCGGTCGGGGGTATCGACCAGTTGGACGGCATCCCCCGGAAGATCGGCTTCGGCGAGGCCCTGAGCAACACAGGCGGCGA
>JBCBSA010000450.1:0-2057 GCA_039819425.1 Planctomycetota bacterium | reverse complement strand
GGCCGGCGACGAACTCACCCCGCCGGCCTGCGGTACCGGGCGTGGCAGCCGCCGAGTTGCCTGCACCCGACGATCCCGGTGCACGCGCCGCTGACGTTCGACCTGGTCGACACGTGGGCGGGCCGATCGGTTGGCGGTTGTACGTACCACGTGACGCACCCCGGCGGCCGCAGCTACGAGACGTTCCCGGTCAACGCGTTGGAGGCCGAGGCGAGACGAGTGAATCGCTTCTTCGAGCACGGCCACACCCCCGGCCCCCCCGGGAAATTCGAGATGCGGCCGACGGTGCGGAGCGAAGAGATGCCGGTGACGCTGGACCTGCGACGCGGGCCGGGTTGACGGGGTTTGCTCTGCGAACGGCGCTTGGCCGATAATCCCGTGATGCCGTCCGAAGTCGCCGAACCCCAGACCCCGACCCTCACGTCGGCCTACGGCGAGCCCGACGGCATCTACGACGAGATGAAGGGCACCGACGGGGCGGTCCGCGAGAACTGGCGGGGGCTGGCCGATCGGCTGGATGGATTGGGAGGGGGCGAGTTCGAGCGGCGCTGGCAGCAGGGCCGGCGGATGATCCAGGACAACGGGGTCACGTACAACGTGTACGGCGACCCGCGGGGGATGGACCGGCCGTGGGTGCTCGACCCGGTGCCGTTGGTGCTCGGGGCTCAGGAGTGGACGCGGATCGAGGCGGGGCTGATCCAGCGGGCCCGGCTGCTCAACGCGGTGTGTGCGGACCTTTACGGCCCGCAACGGTTATTGACGGGCGCAGAGTTGCCGGCGCCGTTGATCTTGGGACACCCGGGGTTCCTGCGGCCGTGCCACAACCTGGCGGTGCCGGGGGGGCGGTACCTGTCGCTGATGGCGGTGGACTTGGCGCGGTCGCCGGACGGGCGGTGGTGGGTGCTCAACGACCGGACGCAGGCGCCGTCGGGGGCGGGCTACGCGCTGGAGAACCGCCTGGTTTTGTCTAGATCACTTCCGGGGGTGTTTCGGGATTGCCGGGTCACGCGGCTGGCACAGTTTTTCGCGCGGCTGCGGGAGGCGTTGCGGGCGATGTCGCCGCGGGTGGGGCAGAACCCGCGGATCGTGCTGCTGACGCCGGGGCCGTTCAACGAGACGTTTTTCGAGCACGCGTATCTGGCGCGGTACCTCGGGTTCACGCTGGCGCAGGGCGACGACCTGACGGTGCGCAACAACGAGGTGTTTCTGAAGACGCTGGGCGGGCTGCGACGGGTGGACGTGGTCCTGCGTCGGCTGGACGATTCGTACTGCGACCCACTGGAGCTGCGGCCGGATTCGGCGATCGGGGTGCCGGGGCTGGTGCAGGCGGCGTGGGCGGGGAACGTGGTGTTGGCCAACGCGCTCGGTACGGGTCTGCTGGAGACGGCGGGGCTGATGCCGTTCTACTCGGGCTTGTGCCGGTCGGTCCTCGGCGAAGAGGAGCGGCTGCCGAGCGTGGCGACGTGGTGGTGCGGTCAGCCGAAGGAATTGGAGTACGTCGTCGAGCACCTGCACGAGCTGGTCTTGAAGCCGGCGTTTCCGGGGGCGCCCGCGCCGGGGCTGGGCGGGGTGCCGATCGACGCGGTGTTTGGCGAGACGCTGACGGCGGCGCAGCGTGAGGAGATCGTTGGCCGGGTGCGCGACCGCCCCGAGGCGTACGCGGCGCAGGAGAGCATCCCGCTGTCGACGGCCCCGGTGTGGGAGAACGGTCGGCTAACGCCGAGGCACCTGATGTTGCGGGCGTACGTGGCGGCGACGCCGGGCGGCGAGGGGTACCAGGTGATGCCCGGCGGGCTGACGCGGGTCTCGACCTCGGCCGAGTCGATGGTGACGTCGATGCAGCGAGGCGGCGGGAGCAAAGACACGTGGGTGTTGTCGGACTCGCCGATCTCGTCGTTCTCGTTGTTGCCGAGGTCGGGCGACCTGGGGGCGACGACGATCTCGGGCGACAGCTTCAACCTGCCCAGCCGGGTGGCGGACAACCTGTTTTGGTTGGGGCGGTACGTCGAGCGGGCCGAGGGTCTGGTGCGGCTCTTGCGGGCGGTGGTGTCGCGGCT
>JBCBSA010000449.1:0-2065 GCA_039819425.1 Planctomycetota bacterium | reverse complement strand
GGTGGGGAGAGGCGGGACGGGGTGGCGGTACTCACAACCCGGAGCGTAGGGCAATCGCAAAATGATGGCGACTTTGACGATCAGCCGGCGAGGCGGTAGCCGTCCCAGTGTTCGTCGATCTGCTGGAGCATCTTCTTCATGCGGCGGAGGTCGTTGGCTTCGATCGCTTTGCCCAGGCGTTTGAGGGTGACGGCGAGGTGGGCGGCGTTCTTGGGGGGCAGGACGCCGGCGTTGTGTTCGAGCCACCGGCCCACCTCGTGATGGACGCGCTGGGCGTGGTTGCGGAGCTCGACGACCTGGGCCTTCTGCTCAGCGGCTTCGTGGAGGGCTTCGGTGGCTTCTTGCTGGTCGTGGAGTTCGTCGTCGTCGAGGCCGTAGGTGCCGGTGACGACGATGTTTTGTTGCTTGCCGGTGTCGAGGTCGGTGGCGGAGACGTCGAGGATGCCGTTGGCGTCGATGGCGAAGGCGACCTCGATGCGGGGGACGCCGCGGGGGGCCTTGGCCAGGCCATCGAGGCGGAAGGTGCCGAGGGGGCGGTTGTCTTCGGCGCGGGGGGCCTGGCCTTCGAGGACGTTGATGGGGACCGAACGCTGGTTGTCGCGGGGTGTGGTGAAGACTTTCTTGACGACGGCGGGGATCGGGGTGTTCTTGGGGACGACGGTGTCCATGCGGCCGGCGGCGTCGGCGAGTCCGAAGCCGTGGGCGGTGACGTCCATGAGGTTGACGTTGTGGAGGTCGCCCTGGAGGACGCCGCCGAGGGTGGCGGCGCCGAGGGCGACGACTTCGTCGGGGTTGGCCGAGCGGTCGACGTTGTCGGTCTGGAAGACTTCTCGGGCGATCTTCTGGGCCTTGAGGATGCGGGTCGATCCGCCGACGAGGACGACGTCGTCGACGCAACCGGGGTTGACGCCGGCCTCGCGGAGCAGGGTCTTGCAGGCGTCGCGGACCTCGCCGAAGAGGTCTTCGCAGACGGCGTCGAAGCGGTCGCGGCCGAGGGTGTATTGCAGATGGCGCGGGCCGTGGACGGGGTCCATCGTGACGTAGGGGAGCATGATCTCGGCCTGGGGGCGGTCGGAGAGCTCGGCCTTGGCCTGGGCGGCGGCGAGCTTGAGCCGCTGGAGGGTCATGCTGTTGTGGCGGAGGTCGATGGCTTCGCGGCGGAGGAAGTCCTCGGCGACGACGTCGATGATGCGTTGGTCGAAGTCGTCCCCGCCGAGGTGGGTGTTGCCGGTGGAGGCGACGACCTCGAAGCGTCCGCCCTTGATCTTCATGAAGGACAGGTCGAAGGTGCCGCCGCCGAAGTCGAAGACGACGACGTGGCGGTCGCCGCGTTGCTCGACGCCGTGGGCGAGGGCGGCGGCGGTGGGCTCGTTGATGATGCGCTCGACCTCGAGGCCGGCGATGCGTCCGGCGTCGCGGGTGGCTTGGCGCTGGGCGTCGTTGAAGTGGGCGGGGACGGTGATGACGGCTTTGGTGACCGACTCGCCGAGGAACTGCTCGGCGGTGCGGCGGAGCTCGCCGAGGATGAGGGCGGAGATCTGCTGGGGGCTGTAGGTGCGTTTGCCGACGCGGATGTTGCAGTAGCCCTGGCCCTTGCCGCGGACCTCGTAGGGGACCAGGCGTTCCTCGCGGCTGACCTCGTCGTAGCGCCGGCCCATGAAGCGTTTGACGGAGTAGACGGTGCGTTCGGGCTGGAGCACCTGGTGCTCGCGGGCGGCGTCGCCGACGAGGGTGGGGCCCTCGTTGGAGAAGCAGACGACGGAGGGGACGAGCTTCTTCTGGTGGTTGACGCCGACGATCTGGGCGCGGCCGTCGTGGTAGACGGCGACGGCGGAGTTGGTGGTTCCCAGGTCGATACCGATGACTTTGGACATGGCGGAAGCCTTTGCGGATGTCGGCGGTGGGCGACGCGAGGCGCGGCTAGTGGGCGGTCGCGGGATCGACTCCGGTGACGCGCCATTGCGGGAAGTGCCGGGGCGCCTGGGCGTGGGCGGGGTCGATCAGCTCGAGCCGACGGAGCTCGGGCACGCCGCCGCGGGCCAGCTCGCCGAGGCTTGCGCCGCTG
>JBCBSA010000448.1:0-2080 GCA_039819425.1 Planctomycetota bacterium | reverse complement strand
CCAGCCCACGCCCGGCTTCCCCGGCGTCTTCCGGCGGGTGAGCTACGGCGTAAACCCGTACCTCTCGCTCAACGGCGGCGTCGTCCACGAGCCCCAGCACGACTTCGTCACCGACATGCACGAGATCGCCCGCCCCAGCGCCCAGGTCGGCGTGGGTGAGCTGCCCCAGTTTTCGCCGCGCTTCGCGGTGGCCGACTACATCGACACGCCCCAACTCGTCGCCGCGGCGATCACCGACGACGAGCCCGGCGAGGCCGGGCTGGACGGGGCGTTCGCGAGCTTCGCCGGTGCGCTGCTGCACGACAACGGGGCCCCGAACTGGCTGTTCCTCGACGGCCACGTGGAACGCTTGCCCCGGCCGGGGGTGATCTCGCTTCCGGGGGCGGTTCCGGGGGTTTCGCCGTTGGACGAGGACTACCGGGGCTTCGAGTGGGTGACCAACAAACTCCACCCGGTGGTCGCGCGGTGAGCCGGCCCCGCTCGACGAATCCCGATATCGACCCGTCGGCCGACACCCCGCCCCGGGTGGTCCGCCCGGAGGTGCCGTCAAAGCTCACGCCGCCGCCGATGGCGCTGACCAGCCAGGACGACACCATCGACGAAGACGTCTACGACGCGGTCACCGGCCGGCTGCGTCGGCTGCGTCTGGTGCGGGGCTGGTTGTTCGTCTTGGCGTTGCTGCTGGGCGTGGGGTGGGGGGCGGCCTCAGCGCATTTCGACGTGCGGTGGAGCTGGCCGATCGTGCCGATCGGTGCGTGGTTCGGGTTGATGTGGAACCGCGTCGGCCGGGGCTCGGCCGGTCGGGCGGTGGGGCTGACGGTCGGGGTGTACGTCGTGTCGGTCGTCGCGGCGGCGGGGGTGAGCCGGTACGCCCCGTCGCAGCGCATGATCCAGCAGCAGCCGTCGGTCCTCCAGGCGGCGGTGCACCTGTGGATGCAGGAGCACGGCGAGCTGCCCGAGATCGCCGGCGTGGGCCGGATCGGCGACGACGCGGCGGGCGACCTGGGCGACGAGATCGTCACCGCCTTCGACATCGAGCAGCTCGTCCGCGTCGAGATCGAGGGCCTTTCGCCGTCGATGCAGCGGACAATCCTGTCGTGGTACTACGACCAGGCCGGCGGCCGGGCCGGGGTCGACCGCGGGCCGGGGTGGGGCGGCCGCTTCGCCGCGTTACTCTGGTTGGCCACGGCGGTCTGGCTTGCGTGGCGGTTGGCCCAACGCCGAGACGAGATCGATCTGGACGAGGACTCCGTTCAGCTCTAAATGAAGACCGCCGCAGAGCGTGTCTGCCGAGCCCCGTTGGTGAAAGGTTGTCGAGATGTTTAGGTTGACCCGGTTGGTCTTGGTGTTGATGGTCGGCGTGGGGGCTTCCGGGGCGCCCGGGGCGTTCGGCGAGCCGGCGGACCGGCCGAATGTGTTGTTCATCGCGGTCGACGACCTGAAGCCGGCGATCGGCGTGTTCGGCGACCCGGTCGCGCAGACGCCGCACATGGACCGGCTGGCGGCGCGGGGCACGGCGTTCGTCAACGCCCACTGTCAGCAGGCCGTCTGCGCTCCGTCGCGCATCAGCCTGCTCACGGGGCTGCGGCCCGACACGACGCGGGTGTGGGACCTGCGGACCCGGTTCCGCGACCACCTGCCCGACGTGGTCACGCTGCCCCAGCGGTTCAAGCAGGCGGGCTACGCGTCGGTGGGCATGGGCAAGATTTTCGACTTCCGCAGCGTCGACGACCCCAAGGCGATGGACGCGGTCTCCTGGACCGAGCCGTTCGAGGGCGTGGCGGCGCCGGCGAACGAGACGTTTTCGTATCGCAAGCCCGAGACCGTGCGCCACATCGAGGCGACCCTGGCGGAGCTTGACGACCTGCCGCGCGGTTGGAACCAGCAGCTGGAGTTGATCTTCCCCGAAGGCAAGCCGGCGTTCGAGCGGGCCGACGTCCCCGACAGCGAGTACCAGGACGGGGCGATGGCCGACCTGGCGGTGGAGCGGCTGGCGCGTTTCGCCGAATCGGGCGAGTCGTTTTTCCTGGCGGTCGGGTTCAAGAAGCCGCACCTGCCGTTCAACGCGCCCCAGCGGTAC
>JBCBSA010000447.1:0-2089 GCA_039819425.1 Planctomycetota bacterium | reverse complement strand
AGGCAGCCCTGTTGGCGACCGATGAAATTGGCCTGACAGTGTCGGCCTCGACCCTGACCATTGTGGCCGTATTTTTGCCCGTGGCTTTTATGGGCGGCACGGTGGGACAATTTTTCAAGCCCTTTGGGCTGACGGTGTCGGCGGCGGTGCTGACCTCGCTCCTGGTGGCCCGCACGTTGACGCCGGTGCTGGCGGTGTACTGGCTGCGGGCTAAACCCACTGTCCCCAACTCCCCTGAATCGTTGCGATCGGCGGCTCCTGCTGGCGGCCCCGTTGCACTCCCGGATGCTGTACCGAATTCTTGGCTAGAGCGAGGCTACAGCCAAATTCTCGCCTGGGCAATGCACCATCGCTGGGTGGTTGTGGGCTTGGCGATCGCCAGCCTGATCGCGGGTATTGCCATCATTCCCCTGATTCCCAAGGGCTTTATTCCCCAGCTCGATCGCGGCGAATTTTTGCTCAACTACACCGCCACCCTCACCCACGGCCGACTCCCCGCCCTCCAGGTCTCCGCCTCCTACGAGGACATGGCCGCCGACAAGTCCACCGACAAAAAAACCCGCGACTTCATCGGCACCAACCTCCGCAACGCCCGCTGGCTCATCGACGCCGTCCGCCAGCGCCACGCCACCCTCCTCCGCGTCATCGGCGTCGTCATCGAAGCCCAGCGCGACTTCTTCGACCAGGGCCCCGGCGCCCTCAAGCCCCTGCCCATGACCCTCGTCGCCGACCAGCTCGGCGTCCACGTCGCCACCGTCAGCCGGGCCGTCAGCGAGAAGTACCTCCAAACCCCCCGCGGCATCTTCCCCCTGCGCATGTTCTTTTCCGGGGGCACCGAGACCGACGGCGGCGAAGCGATGTCCTGGACCGCCGTGCAGGCCAAGCTCAAGGAGGTCATCGACGCCGAGGACAAGCAAAGGCCCTGGTCCGACGACGCGCTGGTCGACGAGCTGAAGAAGCACGGCATCGAGATCGCCCGCCGCACCGTGGCGAAATACCGCAAACAACTCAACATTCCCCCCGCCCGCCAGCGTCGGGAGTATTGATTTTGCCACGAAGACGCGAAGGGACGAAGGAAGGCAGCAAGGCATAAAACCGTAGAAATTCAGAAATGAATCACTGCGGATCGCTTGGTTTTTCGCTGTTTTCTTCTCTTCCTTCGTGCCTTCGTGGCCATCCCGCCTCACCCCCCCACGATCGCCTCGGCGCGTCGGCGGGCGGAATGGAGATCGCTGACGCGGAGGCCGAAGTTTTCGCCGACCTTGACCGCCGTGCCCGTACCGATGGGCTTGTTGTTGACGCAGAAGTCCAGCTCCGCGTCGGCGGGCTTGGGCAGCTCGACGATCGATCCGGGGGCGAGGCCCAGGATGTCGGACATCGGCATCTTGCGCCGCCCGATCTGCACGATCATCGGGACGGTCAGGTTCAGCAGCGTCTTGGGGTCGGTCGGCACAACCCCTCTATCGGCCAACCCGGGGCCGCGAACCCAGCCCCGCCGCCGAGTGGCCCCCAATTCCCGCCTGATCGCGGATCACCCGATCGGTCGCGGCGAGCGTGAGCCCGGGCACGGCGTCGGCGGCGTTCGCGATGCCGATACCTGCGGCGGGACGGCTCAATCCATCGGCAAGCCCAGCAAACTCTCGGGAATCCCGGAAATCACAACACCCGGTCGGCTTTGCTCAAGCCGTTGACTTCCGACGTGTCGAGCTGGACCACGGCTTCGGCGGGGGCCCGCTGCTTCGCCTCGTCCGAGTCCACGTAGTCGCTGTGGCAAGAAGCCTTGCCCTCGTCACTTCCGGGGGCGGTTTTGAGCTTGCCTTTCGCTTTGGCGGCGAGCTTGTGGATCTCGTCGGGGGAGAGGTGGCCACGCTGCTCAAGGATGGCGGCCTGCTCGGGGGTCAGGGCCGGCGACTTCTTGGTACCGCCGCGCTCGAAGCCGTCGGCTTTACCACTCGCCCACTCCTGGATCTCTTTGGAGATGCGGACGCTGCACCAGTCGTGGCCGCACATGGCGCAGAAGTCGGTGTCGACGTCGAGGTCCTCGTCGTGGTAGGCGCGGGCGGTGTCGCCGTCGAAGGCGAGGTCGAAG
>JBCBSA010000446.1:0-2097 GCA_039819425.1 Planctomycetota bacterium | reverse complement strand
GAACACCAGCACCACCGCGAACAACGGCAGCCCGCTCAACAGCAACGCCAACACAAAAAACAGCCGCCCCACCAACGACCCCAACACGATCTGCAGGTTGCTCAACGGCGTCGTCAGCAGAATGTTGTACGTCTTGCCCGACTGCTCCGACGCGATCGCCCCCGCCATGAACAGCGGTGCCAACAGACACACCCCCAGCACCTGCCCGTACGCCACCAGCCGGAACACCTGCGACCCCGCCTTCGCCAGCTCCCCCATCGACACCGACTCCGCCAGCCCCCCCCCGGACAGCAAGCCGATGACGACCAGGATGACCAACAACCCCAGATACCCCATCCGCACCAATAGGTGTTGCGTCCGCCGCGCCCCCCCCTCGACGATCCGCACCACCATCGGGTTCCCCGGACCCAACCGCCAAAACCATCGTCCGATCGCCTGCATCTGTTAATCTTAGTAACTAGGGGCGGGGATGCTTAACCATGTCCTGGTTCCTCATCATCCTGTTTGTCGTCGGCGTCACCGTCTGCGCCTTGCTCGAAGGCTCGGCGCTCTGGGCGTTCGCCAAGCTAGAGCAGCTCGGCCAGAACCCAAAGCACCGGAAATCCTACTTGGTCATCTCGTCTGTCATGATCGCGGCGGTCTCGATCACTGCGGTCGTAATTGTTTATCTGAACCGAGTCGAAGTGGTCGAAGGGATCAAGGCGCTCATGGATTGAGCCCCACACCCGCTAAACTTCCCACCCATGCCCGCCCTCCTCGCCGCCCGCGACCTCGAAAAGACCTACGCCGCCCACACCCTCTTCACCGGCGTGTCGCTGTCCATCCACGACGGCGAACGCCTCGCCCTCATCGGGCCCAACGGCGCCGGCAAGTCCACGCTCCTCAAACTCCTCGCCGGCCTCGAAACCCCCGACGCCGGCGACTTCGTCCGCAAGAAACAGCTCCGTCTTGCTTACGTCGCTCAGGACGACGCCTTCTCCGAAGACGCCACCCCGCTCTCGGCCGTCATGGACCGGCTACGCGACGAAGGCCACGCCGACACCCCGGAACACGAAGCGGCATCCGTGTTATCCCAACTCGGCTTCGTCGACCTCGACCAACCCGTCCGCGCCCTCTCCGGCGGCTGGAAGAAACGGCTGTCCATCGCTTGCGGCCTCGCCACCGACCCCGACATCCTCATGCTCGACGAGCCGACCAACCACCTCGACCTCGAGGGCGTGCTCTGGCTCGAGTCGTTCGTGCAGCGGCAGAAGCAGGCCAGCTTCCGGGGGGCGATGGTGTTTATCACCCACGACCGCACCTTCCTCGAGAACACCGCCACCCGCGTCATCGAGCTCTCCCGCGCCTACCCCGGCGGCACCTTCGAAGCCAAGGGCAACTACTCCGAGTTCCTCCGCCGCAAGGACGAGTTCCTCGACGCCCAGGCCGCGAAGCAGACCGCCCTCGCCGGCAAGGTCCGCCGCGACACCGCCTGGCTGAAGCAGGGCATCCAGGGCCGGCAGACCCGCAACAAGTCCCAGGTCGCCGACGCCGCCGACCGCCGCGCCGAGCTGAAAAACCTCGACGACCGCAACCGCGCCCCCGACCGCACCACCGCCATCGACTTCCAGACCACCGACCGCAAGACCAAACGCCTGCTCGCCGTGCACAACCTCGCCAAGTCCATGGGCGGCCGCGAGCTGTTCCGCGGCGTCGAGTTCACGCTCTCCCCCGGCACCCGCCTCGGCCTGCTCGGGCCCAACGGCTCCGGTAAGACAACCCTGCTACGCCTCCTGCGCGGAGACTTGAAACCCGACGCCGGCTCCGTCAAGCCCGCCGCCGAGCTCCGCGTCGTCACCTTCACCCAGCACCGCGACTCCCTCGACCCCCGCAAGTCCCTGCAAGAAGCGCTGTGCCCCATCGGTGATACCGTCGACTACCGCGGCAAGGCGATCCACGTCGCGGCGTGGGCGAAGAAATTCCTCTTCGACCCGTCGAAGTTCTCGACCTCCGTCGGCGACCTTTCCGGGGGCGAGCAGGCCCGCGTGCTCATCGCCGACCTGATGCTCCGCCCCGCCGACGTCCTCATCCTCGACGAGCCCACCAACGACCTCGACA
>JBCBSA010000445.1:0-2103 GCA_039819425.1 Planctomycetota bacterium | reverse complement strand
CGCCAGGTCCGCGTCCGGCAACGCCTCGGCCGCCACCCCGTAGCCGTCGTCCAGTTCCGGGTCGTCGGCCCGCCGGGTGTTGTGCACCCCCACGATCTCGGCCCGCTCCTTCAGCCACGGCCCGAACTCGTCGATCGCGTCACGCACCCGGTCCTTGGTCCGGTTCGCCAGAATCAACACCCGAGGCCGAGACGTCATGGCCGTAGTGTAGAGATTGGCCGCCGCCACGTTACGCCGTTGGCTTTTCAAGTTAGCCCCGGGTCAATGACCCGGGGCCTCCCATTTCCGCCTCACCCCGGGAACTCACCGCTCCGCCGACGCCTGCGCCGACTCCGACACCGCCCCCGGGTCCACCGCCGGCTTGACCGCCTCGAAACGCGCCCGGTAGTAGCCCGAGCCGGCGGCGTTGCCCGTGCCGAAGAACGACACCTGGTAGTAGCCGGTGAACGTGCGGCCCCGCATATCGAGCTGATCGAACGACAGCTTCGCCCCGGCGATGACGTTGCCGATCACCGCCCAGTTGGCGTAGAACGGCTCGACCTTCAGCCGCACCACCCCCTCTTCGTCCCGCCTCGACCGTGCCTCGGACTCGGCCTTGCCACGTGGGGATAAGGTTGACCTCCGATCCCAAATGAGCCTCGAACGCGACCCCGCGTTCGATCGGTCTAACGGTTTCCACCGTCAGAGAGGTCCAGTCGAAGACCAGCGGAAGAAACAGGCCGCCGACCCCTAAGGCCGACAGGCCGTCCTCGCCTTCGATCGGCTCGCCGTTGTCGGGGTCCGCCTCTTCCAGCACGAGTCGATACGGCGTGGGCGGCTCGAGAAACACCGCCCGGATCGTTTCGGTCGGCGGCATCGCCGGCCCGGCGACCGTCAGCGACGGCGTGTCGTTGTACGCCGTGAACGTGCCGCAGCCGGCGACAAACAACAAGGCGAAGGCCAAACCAGACGTGCGGCAGACGGAGCGTGGCATCGGATGACTTTCAAAAGAGTGTGGCGGAACGTTCAGTCGGCGGGGGGTGCACCGGTCAGTGTTCGGATCGCCTCATCCCCGGCGGCCCGCCGCAGCGCCCGCGACGCCGCCTCGCCCAGGCCGCGGGCCAGCATGAGGGCCCCGATCATCTGGGCGGTCGCCGCCAGCGCTCGCCGGCGGGCTTCTTCCGGGGGTGCGTCGACGTGCTCGATCAACGCTTCGATGCGTTCGAGGTACATCCCCTCGAACCGTCGCAGCGTCTGCGGGTCGGTCCCGGCCTGCGTCAGCTCGGCGCTGACGGAGGGGAACGGGCAGCCCACGCGTCGCTGGTTCAGGTGGCCGTCGTCCAGATAACCGCGCACCCAAGCCCGGACCCAGTTGTCGCCCTCGAGTTCGTCGAACTTCGCCGCGAAACGGGCCGACGTCTGGTCGAACGACGACTCGATGACGCGGTCGACCAGGTCGTTTTTGCTGTCGAAGTGGGCGTAGAAGCCGCCGTGGGTGAGGTCGGCTTCGTGCATCACCGACGCGACCGTGGTGCGGGCGACGCCACGCTCCCGGAACTGCCGGCTCGCGGCCCGGAGGATGCGTTCGCGGGCTTCCGGTTTGTGTTCGGGGGGGTATCGCATGAGCTCCGCGAGATTATATGATGCTTATCATATAAATCCATCCAAGCCGAGAATATTCTGAACCACCGCCCCGCAACACGTCGCCACGCTTTCTGTCCGATACCAGTGCAAGCGTGTCCGGGGCTGATTGTTCTGCGTTTTCCCTCCTCTGGTCTCCCCCCATGCGTGCCCTTGTTTTCGACGGCCCAACCCCTCGTCTCGACCCGCACCACGACGAGCCCGCCCCGTCGCCGGGCGAAGCGCTGATCCGTCCGACGCGCTTGGGCGTCTGCGCGACGGACATCGAGATCTGCCGCGGCTACATGGGCTTCCGGGGGGTGCTCGGGCACGAATTCGTCGGCGTCGTGGAGGCCGTGGGCGAGAAGAAAGACGCCGAGTGGATCGGCCGGCGGGTCGTGGGCAACATCAACTGCGTGCGGTCGGTGTGCGACCTCTGCCGAGCCGGGCTGCGCGACCACGCCCGGGACCGCAGCGTGCTGGGCATCAAAGAGCGCGACGGCT
>JBCBSA010000444.1:0-2107 GCA_039819425.1 Planctomycetota bacterium | reverse complement strand
CATCGTGTACACCAGCTTCATCGACGGGGGCTTGCAAGCCGGGGGCGGGACGCTGTCGCCCAACGAGTTCCTGGACCCCGGAGCGATCGCGGTCGTGGGGGTGGACATCTCGATCACGCTGTCCGAGAAGATCACGGCCCTCACGGGGCCGGTGGCCTTCTTCAAGAACATCGTGGAGATCGCGGTGCTGGGCTTCGCCTACGTCGTGGTGATGCTGGCGTTCTTTGTGCTCGCCATCCAGGTGTTCTTCGCCATCCTGATCTTCCACATCGGCGCGTTGTTGGCGTTGTTGACAATGCCTTTTGCCGTCTTCAAGCCTACGGCGTGGATCGCCGAGCGGCCCGTGGCGTGGGTGTTCTCGTCGGGCCTGCGGATCGCGTCTCTGGCGTTGGTGGTGGGCTTGGCCCAATCGCTGTTCGTGGCGATGGCCCCGGGCACGCTCGACGAGATTTCAATCCAGCGGACGATGGCGATCATCCTGGCGTCGGGCGTGATCTTGGCCGCCGCCGTGCTGGCCCCGAAGTTTGCGAGCGACCTGATCGGCGGGGGGCCGACGTTTGGGGCCGGAGCCTTCTTGGGTGCGGGGGCCGCCGCGGCCGCAGGTGGGGCGGCCTTGGCCAGCGGGGGTACCGCGGCATTGGGAGCTTCACGGGTCGCCGCCAGCGCCGCGACGGCGGGTGTGTCGGCCGCCACCCCCGTGGCCACCACGGCGACCCGGGTGGCGTCGGGGCGGGCCTCGGCCGCCGACCTGGTGGCCGCGTTCAGTTCGGCCCGCTCCAGCGGCAAGTCCTGGGTGGAAGCCAGCCGAGTAGGTCGTCAGGCCGCGGGCGGTCGTCTACGCAGCAGCGCCCGGTACGCGGGGGCGGCGGGGCGGTTGCTCGGCGGCGCGGGCAGCGGCGGTGGGGGCGGCGCCGCACCTTCTTTCTGAATCACTGACACACGAATGAGTTTGCCTTATGAGCTTTGACCTCAAAATCTTCAAATCCGCCGCGACCGGCACCAAGACCGCCGATACCGAATCCCCGTTCGTGCGGGCGGCGCAGATGGCCGACCGCCGGTTGGGCGCGATCCGCACCATGGCGTACATCCTGTTCGCGTTCGTCGTCGTATTCGGCATCATCATCGTCATGCTCAGCGTGTCGTTGGCAACCTCGGTCCGCGAGAAGCAGGTCGACCTCTACGTCGTCGAAGTCAACAGCGAAGGCCGGCCGACCAAGATCGAGCAGGTGGACGGCAAGTGGTCACCCACCGAAGCGATGATCCAACGGACCGTGGCTGATCTCGTGGTGAACATGCGCAGCAAATCCTCGGACCCCGTGGTGCAGGGACAGAAGTGGAAGCGGGCGTACGATTTCCTGGCGGGTGACGCCGTGGTCGCCATGAACCAGTTCGGCGAGATACGACAAGCCGAGAAAATCTACTGCAGCGTGGACGTGAACTCGGTGGTGCGGCTCAGCGACGAGAGCCTCCAAGTCAACTGGACCGAACAGATCTTCGACCGGGGCACCCTATTGGAGTCCCTGCCGTGGACCGGGGTGTTCCGTTACCAGATCACGAAGCCGGCCACGGCCGAGGCCGCGTTCGTCAACCCGCTGGGGGTCTTTGTTCACGCGATCTCGTGGTCGCGGGACGTGCGCCTTGCGCCATCGGAGAAATGAGAAAATGAATTTTTGGTTCACCTACACACCGCTGCTGTTCGCCCTTGGGGCGATGGCCGCCTGCTCGTCCCACCCGCCCTACAACGGTCCGCCGATCCAACTGATGGAGGTTGAGCGTGCCGACCCCGGAGACGACGAAACCCAAGCGCCGAGTTCGGCCGAGGAAGCGGAAACCGATCTGGGCGAACTCCCGCCGTTGCGGTCGATCGCATCTCACCTTGAGTCGCAGCGTATTACTGACCAGACCGTGGCGCAGCCCCAGGACGCCGAGCGGGTGCGGTCGGTGATTAACTACCGCTACCACCCCGGCACGGTGTACCAAGTCGATACGCAGCCGGGTTTTCTGACGGCGCTGGTGCTGGAACCCGGTGAGCGGGTCATCGCCCGGGCGTCGGGCGACACCGAGCGCTGGCTCGTCGAAGAAACCGCCGTCGGTAGCGGCCCGCACC
>JBCBSA010000443.1:0-2113 GCA_039819425.1 Planctomycetota bacterium | reverse complement strand
CCTGCCAGTGGCCCGCGGTGGGGGGGTACACCCCCGGCGACGCCTACGACCTCTACCTCGGCGACGAGGGCCTGATCAAACAGTGGGTGTTCCGCCGCGGCGGCGGGCCCGACGGCAACGCCTACACGTGGGACGACCACCGCCGACTCGGCCCGATCGCCATTTGCCTCGACTTCCACGGCGACGAAGACTCGGGCTTCCGCCTCTGGTTCACCGACGTGCGGGCCACGCTCGTCGACGGCACCGTCGTCACCCCCCAGCCGATGGGCGATGAACCCTGATGCGCAGTCGTCGTAGTTTCACCATGCGTGACGTGTTGCTTTGCGGGATCGCCGCGGCGTTCGGGCTGGCCGCCGCCGGGTGCGTCCACGCCCAGCCCGGCCCGCCGGCGTACGAGCCGATGCGTGAGGTCGGCCGGGTCGCTCACCCCGCGATCGACGAGAGCAGCGGGCTCGCCGCGTCGCGGCTGAACCCGGGCTACCTCTGGACCCACAACGACTCGGGCGACTCGCCGCGGCTGTTCCTGCTCAAGCCGACCGGCGAGCTCGCGCTGGAGTACCGCGTCGACCTGCCGCGGGCGATCGACTGGGAAGACATGGCCGCGTTCGAGCTCGACGGCGAACACGTCCTCCTCGTCGGTGACGTCGGCGACAACCAGGCGCGACGTTCCCGACTCACGCTCTGGCTCATCCCCGAGCCGCTCTACGACCCGGCCCAACGTTTCATCCAGCCGCCGACGATCGGCGCGGCCCGCAAGCTCGACTTCACCTTCGCCGACGGCCCGCAGGACTGCGAGTCCGTCGCGTTCGACCCGGTCACCCGCACCCTCATCCTCGTCACCAAAGTCGACCCCCGGAAGAATCTGTTCACCACGGCCGGGGTTTACCTTTGGCCGCTTCCGGACGAGGACCCCGATGAGCCGGTGGTGCTCGAGCGGGCGGCGGACCTGACGCTACGGATCACGGTCGCGGCCGACGTTTCGCCGGACGGCTCGCGCTGCGTCGTGGCGACCTACGGCGACGCCTGGGAGTACCCCCGGAAGCCGGAAGAAACCTGGGCCCAAGCCTTCGCCGAACCGCCGCACCACGTCCCGCTGGGCCCGCGTGGCCAGAGCGAAGCGATCGCGTATTCCCATGATGGAGGCTCACTTTTCCTCACCGCTGAAGGCGTGAACAAGCCGCTGTGGGGGGTGACGCGCAGAGCCGCAAAAGAATAGAAGACCAGAAAAAGAACCGTCCCGTCGGTTCGGTTCTTCTGCTTTTCTAAACAGACACCGCATACGACACCACCAGGTACCCCACGTACATCGCCACCAACGGCACGCCCATCCACCGCGCGAAATACCCCGTCCGCACGGCCGAGAAGATGCACGCCCGCATCGTGAACAGCATCACCAACATCGTCGGGATCATGACCAGCAGGATCACCGCCGGCAGCTCCGCGGTGGGGTCGATCAGGGGCAGCGGGGCGGCGCAGGCCGAGACGCCGATGACGAACAGCACGTTGAGGATGTCGGCCCCGATGACGTTGCCCACGAGCAGCTCGGGGTGGCCCTTGCGGATGGCGGTGACGCCGGTGACGAGCTCGGGCAGGCTGGTGCCCAGCGCCACGATCGTCGAGGCGATGACCGCGTCGGGCACGTTCCACCGCTCGGCCACGACCGTGACCGAACCGACCAACACGTCGCCCGAGGCGATGACCAGCGCCAGCCCGCCGAGGCCGAAGCCGAAGAGAACACCGAGGCCGTGCTCGGTTGGCTTCCGGGGGTCGGCGTGGACGGTGCCGTCGGGCTCGGCGACTAGGTGCGGCTCGCCGCTGGGGTGGGCCTTGGCCCACTTGACCGAGATCAGGAGGTAGCCCACCAGCAGCCCGGCGAACAGCACGCCCACGACCCGCGGGATCGTCGCCGCGTCGCCCTGGAGGAACCACAAGGCGTAGCAGATCGCCGCGAGCAGCACGGCGCTTCCGACCTGCACCCAGCCCTGTCTCGAGAGCACAAACCGGTCGGCCGGCAACCGGGTCATCAGACACCCCACCCCGAAGATCAGCCCGGTGTCGGCGATGATCGACCCCACGCCGTTGCCCATCGCCAGCCCCGCGTCGCCCGAGAACG
>JBCBSA010000442.1:0-2114 GCA_039819425.1 Planctomycetota bacterium | reverse complement strand
GACGGCGTGAGCCGGTGAGGTCGCACTACGTATTGTTTTGGAGCGTGGGCTTGGATTCGTTACACTTGAAGTTCGAAACATACGGATGATTCATCGTTGGTCCCTCATCACGGCCTTGATCGTCGCGGGCTTACACCCCGGGGTGTTCTGTGGGTCGGTGATGGCGGGGGTGTCGGACGCGGAGTCGGCCTCGTGCGTGGTTCAGTGCTGCGGGCCGGCGTGCTGTTGCGTGGCCGACTCGGCCCCGACGCCAACGCCCGAGCCGCCCGCGACGCCGCCACGCGGGAGCGATGTCGCGCCGCTGTTTCTCTTCTCCCCGCCGGTCTTCGCGTTAGAGTTTTCGCAGGATCCGGGTCGGCAACTGTTCGACGGCTCGACCGACGGCCTCCCGCCGGGGCGTGAGTTCGTGTCGGCGTGCCCGCGGCTGTGTCGGTGGCTGACTTAGCCGCTGTCGGCGCTACCGGTCTGCCCACATTTCACGATTGATGGTTCCGGGGTGTCGCGCCGCAGCTGCGGCGGACGCCCGGTGTCTGTCCCCCGCGGTCCGGCGGCTGCCGGCGTGCGGTGTACCCCCCCCCAGCAACCCAAACTTCTTTTACGAAAGTCAACCCCATGTGTGACCTGATGAAATCGATCTGTTGTGCTTGCACGGCCGCCCTGATGGTGGGCTGTGCCGGTTCACCCCAAGCGAACTCCGCGGTCTCGGTGTCAACGACCGAGCCGGTCTCGACGGCGGTGTGCTGCTCCGCGTCGGGCGGCGAAGCCTGCGCCGGATGTGTCACGGCGGCCAAAGACTGTGCGGCGTGCGCCGCCCCGGGCGCCTGCGCCGACTGCGCGGCCGGCGTGGCGTGCTCCCTGTGCTCGGCCGCGGACCCGGAGGTCGTCGCGGTCGCGGCCACGACTCCCCCCGCCCCCGTGGACATCCCGGACGGCGAGCCGGTCGCCACCATCGCCGCGAGGGGCATGAGCTGTCCGCTCTGTGCGTCGAACGCCGACCGCCGATTGATGAAGATCGACGGCGTCACCTGGACCCGGATCGACCTGGGCCAGGGGCTGGTGACGGTCGGTCTGGACCCGGCTAAGCCCACGCCCTCGGCGGACGCCCTGCAGACCGCCGTGCGTGACGCGGGCTTCACCGCCCAAGAGGTGACGCTGCCGGGCGAGGTGCGGGAGTGACTCGGCCCGATCGGCGTAGACGCTTGACCCCGGCCGCGGCGGTCGTCGCCACGGCCGGGGCCTGGGTCACGCCCGCCGACGCTCAGCAGTCGACCGACATGCCCGCCGCCGTCCAGCCCGGCCTCGACGTCCTGATCGTCCGCGAGGAGGCGGTCTTCATGCGGCTCGACGACCCCCGCCTCGGCGGCGCGGGGTCGGTCGAGTTGTACGAGTTCGAGACCACCTTCGCCTACGGCCTCACCCGCGACGCGGCCGTCATGCTGCACGTGCCCGTCATGGTCCACGACATCGAGAACCCCGGGGCCATCGCGTCGGACCAGGGCGTCGGCCTCGACGACCTCCAGCTCATGTTCCAGTACCGCTTCTATCAGGAAGACGTCGGGCCGATCGAGACCCGGCGGGCGGTGCTGTTGTCGGGCGTCGAGGTCCCCAGCTACGACGACGGGTTCTCCAGCGAGAGCTTCGACCCGCTGCTCGGCTTGGCGTACACCCGGATCGACGGCCGGCACGGGCTCAACGCCTCGGCCCTGTGGAAGTTCAACACCGGCACCGGCGACGACTTCGAGCTCGAGTTCGGCGACAGCCGGTTCGACGCCCTGCGGCTCGACGGGTCGTACCTGTATCGGCTGGTGCCCGAGGCGTATACCGCCGACACGCTCGGCTCGCACTACGCCCAGTTCCAGGTGCTGGGCCGGTACGAGACCAACGGCGACTGGCAGGTCATGCTCGCCCCGGGCTGGATGTACGAGGGGCGGCGGTGGGCGTTCGAAGCGACGGTGCACCTGCCGGTGATCCAGGAGCTCGACGGCCGGGCGGAACTGGAGTGGGGGTTGAACCTGGGGGTGAGATACCTGTTTTAAATTTCGTGTTTTATTTTTCGCATTAAGCTTGACCCGGCGGACGCGGCGGATACTGTTTTTCGGGCATGGTGGATTCCC
>JBCBSA010000441.1:0-2127 GCA_039819425.1 Planctomycetota bacterium | reverse complement strand
CCCAAATTTTGCGCAAAATCCGTACGCGCGTTGTGCGCGCCAAGCGTTGTTTTTTGTCTTAAAACGCGGTGCGTCCCCGTGGCATTCTGCTTAGGCTTCGTAGGGTAGGCGCAACCGCCTGCCACGAAGTCGCTCTGACTTTCGGCAGGCGAGTACGCCTGCCCTACCTGCTTACGAGTGTCGCGATGCTGTTTCGCCGCTTTTTTGGACGTCGCCGTGATTTACCGCCGCGTCTCGGTACCGATACATCGGTATCAGGTGATACGCCGCCCCCGTCACCACTCGCTCACCTTCCCTCTGCGGAACTCCAATCCATTTGCGATGATTTCTGGCAGTCGCTCGGCACGTCTGCCAACGATACAAGGCTGCGGTATGACCGGTACGTTCATGCCGTAAACGCACTCGCCGAATGCGATGCGTCCATCTTCGATTGGGTGTTTGAGCGTCTGGAACATCCCAAGTACGACGCCCGGGAGCAGGCGGCATTTCTTGTTTCGCGGCTTGCCGACCGAAACCAGATCCCCGTGTCGCAACGCAACCCGTTGGAAGATCGGCTTCGGGTCATGGCGCTTCGGCCCTGGCAAGAAGACACAAAAGAAGTGCAAGCCAACACCTCGGCCGTCTCCGCGCTGGCCGCGTTAGGGGGAAAAGTTGCGACCGACACCCTCAAAGAAATCGTGGAATCGGAACGCTGGGACGACGACGATTTGTCGTGGGACGCCGCCTGCGAACTTGGCCGCCTGGTCGGCCAACCCTTTGCTGAGTCTGATGACCCGAAGATGGCGGCCAGAACTTGGTTGTCAGACTCTTATGGTGAAACCGATTAACCGCGGGCTGCGGTTGACGGGCAGCCGGGGCGGCTCCGGGCCATTGACCCGGGGCTAAATGGGCCGCGGCCGAGGGTCAGCGATTTGAAGATGCGGGGCGGTCGATGAACCAAGCCAAGGCGACTTCCCAGGGCTCGGCGAAAGAGTCGTGGGTGGGGTCGCGGGTGAGTTCGAGGCGGTAGTGGCCCTTGTCCAAGGACGGGAGGTGGAGGTGCTCGACGTTGTCGAGGCGGCTTGTGCTGGCGGCGAGTTCGCGTTCGGTGCCGGTGTCGTCGATGCGGAGGAGGCGGAGGTCGATGTCGGCGAGGCGGGGGGTGTCGAGCCAGAAGGAGGTCTGCTCGTTGGTGTCGCGGCGGGTGACGCGGGCGGTGCGGCCATCGATGCGGCGGTGCCAGACGGCGGTGAGGGTGACGGGGCCGGTGGCGATGGGGAGCTTAAGGTCGAACGAAGCGGTGCTTGCGTTCTCGAGCGTGGGGTAGGCCCAACCGGATAAGCGTTTGATCGTGCTTCCGGGGGCGGCGGCGGGGGCGGCGAGGATGCGTAGGGCGCGGTCGAGGTGGACTTCGCCGGCACCGAGGTGGTTGTCGAGGGGTCTTCCGGGGGCGGGGGTCCAGCCGGGGGGTTTGGTGGCGCCGGTGAGGAGGGCGGCTTTGATGACTTCGGCGCGGTTGGCGGTGGGGTGGCCCTGTTCGACGAGGCGGTCGGCCTGTTCGAGGCAGAGGGCGGCGACGGCGGCGACGACGGGGGTGGCGAAGCTGGTCAGGCCGTTGGCGGCGACGAGGTCGGGTTTGGCGCGGCCGGGGGTCTCGACGGTGGTGCCGCCGCCGGAGGATCGGCCGTTGACGGCGCCGACGGCGATGGCGTTGTGGGCGCTGCCCAGGAGGGCGGGGACGGGGGAGTCGGCGCCGTTATTGACGCCGGCGACGACGAGGACGTCGCGGGTGTCGACGTGGTGGTCGAGGCGTCGGAGGATGCGGGCGGCCTGGTTCTCGGGGGGGTTGCCGATCCAGGAGTGGGTGTAGACGCGGGGGGAGAAGGCGGTGGGTTCGTCGTCGGCGGATAGAGGGGGGGCGAGGGTGTCGGCGCGGAGGGCGTGTCGGCCGAGGTAGTCGCCGGTGGTCATGGCGTGGACGACCTCGACGCCGGGGGCGAGGCCGGCGTTGCCGTAGATGACGCGGGCGGTCTGCGTGGCGTGGGCGGAGGGCTCGGAGGGGCCGGAGCGGAGGGAGACGGCGACGGCGTCGAAGTCGGGGCCCCGGAGATCGGGCCGGTAGGCGTTGGGCTGGCCCTCGACGTGGGC
>JBCBSA010000440.1:0-2127 GCA_039819425.1 Planctomycetota bacterium | reverse complement strand
GCACAACCTCGGCCGGCGATACCACGAAGCCCACGAGGTCGCGCTGGACCGCGGCGACCACGCCTGATCCCGACCAAGCGACAGCTTGTCCACACGGATTGCACCGGGTGCGGTGGGGCATTTGTGGACAAGGTCTCGAATCATCCACTCCGGTCGCTCCGCGCCCGACCCGCCGACGAAAAAACGGCCTCACGGCTTGTGAACAGGCTTGTTCTCCACCAACGATTGACACCCCCAAGTGTGGCGCGTTAGTTTTGACGGTCGCGCCGAAAAAGCGTTGGCTCAAAGCGTTTTTCGGCGTTTCCACTTGATAAAACCTCCGCCCACATCCCACCGCCATGCCCCAATTCGAAACGAAACACTGGCGGCAGCTCCTGGACGTCCTCAAACACCGCCACGCCTCGATCTGTCGGCAGTGGTTTTACGACGACCTCACCCCCGGTCGCCTGGACAACGGGCTGCTTGAGATCCACACCGCCACCCCCGTCCAGCAGAACTACCTCCAGAAACGATGCCTCGAACCTTTCACCGAAGCGGTGCAGGAAGTCACGGGCCAACTCGTCGCCGCCCGATTCGTCTGTGAGCCTCTGCCAAGAAACGGGCAGGCCAAGAACGGGCAGCACACCTCCGCCGCCGCCGCGGCTCAACCCCAAGCCAAGAAGACCCCGTCCCCCGACCCGGCGTCCGGCCAGGGCCGAGCCGCCGCACCCCCGCCCCCGGACCGACCCGAGCCCCGGCCCGCCGACCTCGAATCGAACCTGCCCCCCACCCCGCGGGTCACCCCCAAACTCGCCGCCGGCGGCCCCATCGACCTCGACGCCGAGTCGATGGTGCTCTCGCCCGACTACGCCTTCGACCACTTCATCAGCGGCCCCAACAACCAACTCGCCCTCGCGGCCTCGGTCGCCGTCGCCAACCAGCCCGGCACCGCCTACAACCCGCTGTTCATCCACGGCGGCGTAGGCCTGGGCAAGACCCACCTCCTCCAGGCCATCTGCCAGGCCATCCTCGCCCGCAACCCCCAGACCCAGATCCTCTACGTCTCCTGCGACGCGTTCATGAGCCAGTTCATCGCCTGCGTCCAGGCGGGCAAGATGAGCGAGTTCCGCCACCGCTACCGCCACGTCGATCTGCTCGTCATCGACGACATCCACTGCCTCGCCCACCGCGAACGCTCCCAGGAAGAGTTCTTCCACACCTTCAACGAGCTCTACCAGTCCCAGCGGCAGATCGTCCTGTCCTCCGACGCCGCCCCGCACGAGATCCCCCACCTCGAAGACCGCCTCGTCTCCCGCTTTTCCTGGGGCCTCGTCGCCCCCGTCACCAAGCCCGGCCTCGACACCCGCATCGCCATCCTCAAGGCCAAGACCGCCATGCGCGGCTTCGACGTCCCCGACGACGTGATCGAGTTCGTCGCCCGCAAGGTCGACACCAACGCCCGCGAACTCGAGGGGGCCATCAACACCCTTCAGGGCCACGCCCAGCTCATGAAACGCGACGTCGACCTGACCCTGGCCCGAGAGGCCCTCGGTGAGCCGGCCGTCGCCCCCCAGACCAACCGAAGCACCCTCCAGCACATCGTCGACGTCGTCACCGCCCACTTCGACGTCAAGCTCCAGGACCTGCAGTCCCGCCGACGTTACAAATCCATCACCGAACCGCGGCACGTCTGCATGTGGCTGGTCCGCAAGAAGACCCGTTTCTCCCTCGAAGAGATCGGCGGCTACTTCGGCGGCCGCGACCACACCACCGTCATGCACGCCGTGGATGTCGTCAACGACCGCATCGACTCCGAAGACGGCTTCAAGGCCGAGGTCCACCAGCTGCTCGCGCGGGTCGAAGACGCCCTGGGCCAGACGACCGCTTAAGGCGTCCGGCGGCTCCAAGCACATCTTCGTACTTCTGTCATGCCGCGATCACCCGGTCGCGTCCGGCGTGCTTGGCCCGGTAGAGCATGCGGTCGGCGGCCAGCACCACCGACGACGCGGTCGGCAACTCGGGCTCATCGGCCTCGTCGGGCTGCCCGCCCGTCGCCAGTCCCACGCTGACGGTGACCACCGGGGCCGCCGAGCTGCCGGGGTGGTCGATCGCCAGCCCGCGCACCGCCAGCCGCAGCCGCTCGGCCAA
>JBCBSA010000439.1:0-2139 GCA_039819425.1 Planctomycetota bacterium | reverse complement strand
GCCCCCGGAGGGTCGGCCCCCGGGCCGTCGGAGGCGGAAGCAGCGGCCGCGGCGAGGGCTTCGTCGGATTCGTCGGCGGGGGTGGGGGTGGCGAGGTCCTCCGAAGTTTCCGGTGAATCGGCGTTGCCGTCGTCCGTGTCGTTGCCACTTCCGGGGGCGTTGCCGAGGAGGCGGTTGAGGGAGCGTTGGGCGGACTCGGCGGCGCGGCGGGTGGGGAACTGGAGGCCGAGCTCGTTGCGGGTCTTGACGTCGTGGAAGGGGACCGAGCAGTGGGGGCAGTGGGTGGGGACGGGGTCGGTCGACACGTGCTTGCCGCAGGCGTGGCAATAACCCAGGTGATGAGCGACACCGGGGACGTTGCGGGCGATGGACCAGAATTGACGGGTGGTGGGCCCGCGGAGGACGGTCGTGGGGGTGATGCGGCCGGCCCGGATCATCTGGATGAGGACGGGGTAGCTACAGCCGGGGCGGAAGGGGTGGTTCTTGTCGCGGACGGACCAAGGCCCCATAGCGATCTGGGTGGCGCGTCGGCTCAGCGGCTCGAAGAGGCCGCCGCACTCGCCGCACTTCTGGGTGTTGCCCTGCTGGGTGTGGCCGCAGTACGGACACAGGACGATGCGGGGCCGCTTGGGGGCGTCGGCCCCCGGAGCGTCCGGCGGAGCGGCGGCAACGGCGACGGGGGTTTCCGCTGGCGCAGCCGAAGACTCGGTGTCGGCACCTTCGGACGGGCCCGAGGCGGTACCGACAGCGTCTGGCGATTCGGATTCCGGGGGGACCGGGGGGGGATGTGTGTTGGGTTCGGGCATGGCGGCTTTGACGGGTCGCGGGGGGGGCGATAGCGTGCATCGGTGAATGGTCAGCGGTGTCGCCTGTGTTGGATTGTCGTGTTTATTTTAGCGGGCTGCCAGCCGCCGCCGGGCGGATCGGGGTCCGGGGTGGTCGAGGGCCCGGAGGCTGAGCGGGCGCGGCCAGACGCGGGGGAAAGCGGTTTCCGAGGGGGGGATGTTTTGGCGTATGTGGGGGGCGAAGCGGTGCGGACCGGTGCCTTGACGCCGCGGCTGATCGAGGCGTCGGGCGGGGAGGTGCTGGGCGAAGCGGTGCTGGCGGCGATGCTTCGGCGTC
The DNA here is from genome assembly GCA_039819425.1 of Planctomycetota bacterium. Taxonomy (GTDB): domain Bacteria; phylum Planctomycetota; class Phycisphaerae; order Phycisphaerales; family Phycisphaeraceae; genus Algisphaera. The sequence continues at coordinate 1,017 of JBCBSA010000439.1, read as the reverse complement.
GGCTGATGGAGCGGGGCGTGACGCTGACGGACGCGGACCTGGAGGCGGAAAGGGGGCTGATCCTGGCGAGCCTGTCGCCGGACGCGAACGAAGCGGCGCGGCTGTTGGGCGAGTTGCGTCGGCAGCGGGGACTCGGCGAGCTGCGTTTCCGGGGGCTGTTGGAGCGCAGCGCCGGGCTGCGGGCGCTGGTGGCGGGTCAGGTGGAGGTGACCGAGCCGGCGTTGGAACAGGCCCATCGGCTGCGACACGGGCCGTCGGACCGGGTGCGGCTAATCGTGGCCGAGTCGTTGGTCGAGGCGCAGCACCTGCGGCGTCGGGTGACGTCGGGCGGCGAGTCGTTCGTGGACGTGGCGATCGCCGAATCGACGGACACGAGCGCGGCGCAGGGCGGTTTATTGCCGTTGGTCCGGCCCGAAGACACGAGCTACCCCGAAGGGCTGCGCCGGGCGATCGCGGGGCTGGAGGTGGGCGACGTGTCGCAGCCGGTGGCGGTGGACGGGGGGTTCGCGTTGGTGAAGCTGGTCGAGGAGTTGCCGGGCGACGGCGTGACGCTGGACGAAGCGAGGTCGCAACTCACCGAACGGGTGCGTCGGCGGGCGGAGCGGGTGTTGATGGAGCAGATGGCCCGGGAACTGATCCGCGGGGCGGACGTGCTGGTGCTGGACCCCGAGCTCAAGGCCCAATGGGACCGCCGTGTCCCGGAGCTGATCCGCAGCCCGTGATTTTCGCCGGTCCGGGTGGACGCCCGGCCGCCCGGACCCCGATAGCATGGGGTGTCTGTAACCGTGTTGTTCGCTGACCGCCACCCCGGAAGCCCACCCGTGGATATTTCTTACGCCAGCCGCATCGAACGCCTGCCGCCCTACGTCCTGGGTCGGCTCAAGCAGATGATCTACGACCGCCGCAAGGCCGGCGCCGACGTCATCGACATGAACATGGGCAACCCCTCCGACGCCCCGCCGGACCCGGTGGTGGAGAAGATCCGCGAAGCCGTGCTCGACCCCCGGAACTCCCGCT
>JBCBSA010000438.1:0-2159 GCA_039819425.1 Planctomycetota bacterium | reverse complement strand
GGGCGAGGTCGCTGTCGGCGGGTTGTGGGGGGGGGCTGGGGAAGGCGGCGGTGGTGCTGGGGCGGACGTCGCAGCGGTCGTGTGGCGGGCCGGCCCGGCGGGCGATCTCGGCGGTGAAGCCGTGCCAGGTGCACTCGCCGCCGTCGGTGACGTGATAAGTGCCCTCGGCCTCAGCGTCGAGCAGCTGCTTCGAGACGGCGGCGAGATGTTGGGCGCTGGTGGGGCGGCCGCGTTGGTCGTTGACGACGTTGAGCGCGTTGCGCTCGGCGGTGAGCTTGAGCATGGTGCGGACGAAGTTGTTACCCCAGGGGGCGTAGAGCCAGCTGGTGCGGACGATGAGGTGACGGCAGCCGGTGTCGCGGATCGCGGCTTCGCCGGCGGCCTTGGTGCGGCCGTAGGCGGACGCCGGGGCGATGGGGGCATCGACCGGGTAAGGCGTGTCGGCGTCGCCGGCGAAGACGTAGTCGGTGGAGTAGTGGACGAGGACCGCGTCGACCGCGGCGCAGCGTTCGGCGAGGCGAGCGGGGCCGTCGGCGTTGACGCGGTGGGCGTCGGCTTCGTGGGTCTCGCAGGCGTCGACATCGGTGTAGGCGGCGCAGTTGACGACGACGCGGGTGCCGGGCGGGATCGCGGCGGCGACCGAGGCGGCGTCGGTGATGTCGATCTCGGGGCGGTCGAGGCCGACGCAGGACTCGCCGCGGGCGTCGAGCAGCTTGCGCCACGCCCGGCCGAGCATTCCGGCGGCGCCGACGATCACGGTGGGGGGAAGAGCGGAACTCATGCGACGGGTTCGTAGACGAACGGGCTCTCGAACTCAGCAAAACCCGGGAGAGCGGCGTCTTTGTCGGAGAGGACGGCGTCGGCGGGGTCGATACCGGGCAGCTGCCAGTCGATGGCGAGGTCGGCGTCGTCCCAGCGGAGGCCGGCGTCGCATTCGGGGGCGTAGACGTCGGTGACTTTGTAGAGGATGACGGTGTCGGGCCCGAGGGTGGCGAAACCGTGGGCGAAGCCGCGGGGGACCAGGAGTTGATGGCCGTTGTCGGCCGAGAGGACGGCGGTGACGTGGTGGCCGTAGGTGGGCGAGCCCCGGCGGATGTCGACGGCGACGTCGAGGAGGGCACCCTGGGCGCAGCGGACGAGTTTGTCCTGGGCGTGGGGCGGGGTTTGGAAGTGCAGGCCGCGGACGGTACCGGGCTCGGCGGAGAGCGACTCGTTGTCCTGGACGAAGTCGAGGTCGATGCCGTGGTCGGCGAGCTTGGCGGCGGAGTAGACCTCGGCGAAGTAGCCGCGGCGGTCGCCGAAGCGCTTCGGTTCGAGGAGCAGGACATCGGGGATGGACAGGGGGGTGATCTGCATCGGGGCGGAGTGGGGGCGGGTTACAGCCAGGGCTCGACGTGGTCGTCGGTGAGGAGTTGTTGGAGGTATTGGCCGTACTCGATCTTGGCCATGGGCTTGGCGAGGGCGGCGAGCTGGGCGTCGTCGATGAAGTTCATCCGCCAGGCGATCTCCTCGGGGCAGCCGATCATGGTGCCCTGGCGTTGTTCGATGGCTTCGACGAAGGTGCCGGCCTGGAGGAGGGATTCGTGGGTGCCGGCGTCGAGCCAGGCGGTGCCGCGCGACCAGAGCTTGACGCTGAGCTTGCCGCGTTCCATGTAGACGCGGTTGAGGTCGGTGATCTCGAGCTCGCCGCGGGGCGAGGGCTCGAGGTCCTCGGCGATCGCGGTGACGTTGTGGTCGTAGAAGTACAGGCCGGGCACGGCGAAGTGGGACTTGGGCTTGGCGGGTTTTTCTTCGAGGGAGACGACCTTGCCGGTGGGGTCGAATTCGACGACGCCGTAGCGTTCGGGGTCTTTGACGGGGTAGCCGAAGACGGTGGCGCCGTCGGTGACGGCGGCGGCGTCCTGGACCTGTTGGCGTAGGCCGCTGCCGTGGAAGATGTTGTCGCCGAGGATGAGGCAGCAGGGGGCGTCTTGGGTGAAGGACTTATCGAGGAGGAAGGCCTGGGCGAGGCCCTTGGGTTCGGGCTGTTCGACGTAGGCGAACTCCATGCCCCAGTGCTCGCCGTCGCCCAGAAGGCGGCGGAAGTGGGGCAGGTCGTGGGGGGTGGAGATGACGAGGACCTCCCGGATGCCCGCGAGCATGAGCACGGACAGGGGGTA
>JBCBSA010000437.1:0-2164 GCA_039819425.1 Planctomycetota bacterium | reverse complement strand
CCAGCGTCGGCCGGGCGGCGCGGCGGTGCTGACGCTGGCCGAGGTGTTCGAGGTGCTGCACGAGGCGCACCGGGTGCTGCGGCCGGGCGGCGCGGCGGTGCTGACGACCGAGTACGCGCTGGGCGACGGCGGGTATCTGCTGCCGGGGGTGAACGCGTGGGACGCCGAGGTGTTGGAGGGGGTGCGGCGGTCGTTCGGGGGGTTCGAGTGGTTGGGGCCCTGCGACCTGTCGTTCGACACGACGCACCCGGCGAACGCGCCGCGGGTCCGGCGTCACCTGCCCGCGGGCCGGCAGCAGCCGCACGCCCGCCGGTTCGCCGAGGCGTTCCGCGGCGGACACGTGGGGGTGCTGCTGGGGGTGAGCGTGTGCGTGCCGATCGCGTTCGTGCTGCGGAAGACCGAGGGGCGGAACCTGACGTGGTCGGAGGCCGAGGTCGGTGACGAGCTGCGGGCGTACACGGACGGGGTGGGCCGTTTCCTGGCGGACCGGGAGGCCGAGGCGTTGGCGGTGCTGGAGCCGTTGGACGGGGCGTTGGCGGCGCGGCCCGAGCGGCGGCAGATGGCGCTGCACGCCGGGCGTTACATGATCGACGCGCACGCCCGGCTCGGCGCTCAGCGGCAACCCAAAGTGTTTCGACAACGGATCGAGGCCTACCTGGAGCGGTGCCCGACGGGCGAACTGCAGGACGCCGACTGCCTGGACCTGTGTGCGTACCTGCTGGGCGAGATGGGTTTCCACGACGCGTCGGCCGAGGTGTCGCGTCGGTGTTTGCGTTCGCCCAGCGCCAGTGCGGACCACGTCTACGATTTGGCGGGCCGTTTCCTGCGGTACGAGAAGCGGGCGGGCCGGCTGCGGCCGGCGATCGACGAGGTCGCGGGGTACCTGGCGGACCTCTTGTGGACCGGGTACCCGGGCGACGAGGTTCGGCGGCGGGTGGCCGAGGCGATCGACCCCGAGCTGGGCCGGCGGGAGCGGGCGCGGCTGCGGGCCGCGGTGGGGGCGGCGTGGCGGGAGGTCGCGTCGGACCTGGCGGGGCGTTGGCGGTGAGGTGACGGATGACGACGATGGCGGACTTGTCCCGGCCGACCGACGAGCTACGCCCGCCCTGGGAGCCGCTGCTGCGGTGGATGGAGCGGACGCGGTGGGGCTGGTTCGCGGGGCTGGCGTTGTTGTATGCGGCGGGGGCGAACGGGCGATGGCGGGCGACGGCGGACGGGTCGCTGTATCTGCTGGAGGCGCGGCAGTGGGCCGGGGAACTTCCGGGGGCGGGGGGAATTCCGGGGGCGGGGGCGTTCGCGCGGCAGCAGCCGGGGCTGACGGTGTTGAGTTGGCTAGCCGGCGGGTCGGCGGAAGGGTGGTTGCCCGCGGCGATCATGCTGGGGTTCGCGGCGGTGGTGTTGGTGTTGACCTACCTCGTCTTCCGGCGGTTGGCGCTTCCGGGGGGGCGAGGCGTGGCGACGCTGGCGGTGGTGCTGGTGGGGAGCAACCGGCTGTTTTACGAGGCGAGTTTCGGGTGGCTGACGGAGTTGCCGTTCACGGCGGGGCTGATGCTGACGGTGTGGGGGCACGAGCGGTGGACCGCGGGAGGCAGGCGGTCCGTTCCGGGGGCGGGGGTGTGGCTGGGCGTGGTCGCCGTCGTCGCGGGGCTGGGGGTGATGGCGGCGTTTCGGAGCGTGGCGGCGGTGGTGCTGGCGGCGTACCTCGCGGCCCAAGTGCCACGGTTTTTGCGGGCCGGCTGCCGGGTGGGGTTGGCGTGGTTGTCGCTGGCGGTGGCGGGCGGGATGGCGTTGTGGTTCGGCTCGTCGGCGGTGCGGGACGACGCGGGGATCCTGTGGCGGCGGCTGACGGGGCTGTCGGCGGCGGAGTACGGGGAGAACGCAGGGCGATTGATGCTGGAGGTGTGGCCCGAGGCGTTGTTCGGGCTGGACGTGCCGCCGCCGCTGCACGTGGCCGGGGCGGCGGTGTGCGTGGTCGCGGTGGTGGGTGTCTGGTGGTGGAGGCGTTGGTGGGGGGTGCTGGTGACGTTGTTCGCGTTGCAGTGGGTGGTGTTTCTCAGCGAGCCGCGGTACGTGCTGCCGTTGGTACCGCTTTGGGTGATGGGGTGGTGGCGGGCGGTAACGGGGCTCGTGGCGCGGTGGCGGGAGCCGTGGCGGGGCTGGGCGT
>JBCBSA010000436.1:0-2186 GCA_039819425.1 Planctomycetota bacterium | reverse complement strand
GGAAGGACTTCGTGACGTTCGCGGCCCACGCCGCCCGCCACGCCGGTCGCTGTAACGGTCCTTGTCGTCGAGCTCGAACCCCTCGAACTCGGCGTCGCCCAGGTCCAGGACGTAGCGGAAGGTGAGGCGGCGGTCGTGGGACCGGCCGTAGTCCCGCTGGGCGTCGAAGTTGTTGGCGTTCAGCCCGCCGTAGACCGGCAGGTCGCTGTGGGCCTTGATCGTGCGGTAGGCGAGGTCGGCCTGTTCGACGGAGGTGTGGGTGAGGTTGGGCTCGTCGTAGACGTACCAGCCCTCGAGCGCGGGGTGGCCGTCGAACCGTTGGACGTAGGCGGCCAGGCCGGCGGTATCCGGGTTCTTCAGGTGGCCCCGGCCGATGTCGAGGACCACGCTCACGCCGTGCTCCGCCGCGGCGTCGAGGTACCGCTGGGCGGTTTCCGGGCGGGCGGAATCCATGTACACCAGCGCCCGGGTCATGCCGTCGGCCCGGATGTCGTCGGGCTCGGAGTCGGCGTTGGTCGTGCTGGCGTACCAGGTCAGCGGGAAGTCCGCCGCGGCCGTCGGGCCCAGGGCGAGCACCGCGGCGGCGGCCGGGACGATCCGAATGCGGGTCAGGAGGCTGAGCATCCCGCGATTTTCTCGCCAAAGCCCGCCCCGCACAAGGCGCACGTCTCGAATTCCGAAACCCCACACGCACCCGCCGACCGCCGAGCAAGCGGCCCGCCCTCAACGACAGGGCGGGTCCCGTCACCCCGCCCACCGCTCACCACGACTTGCCAAAGAGCGAGCCCACGGCACCCGCCCCCCGGAAGTGTGGCCACTCCGCAAGGAGGCGTTCTCGGCACCCGAACCCTCGACCGTTGCGGGTCGGCTCCGACCCCCGGAAGTTCCGGCAAGGTGGACTTCCGGGGGTCGCCACGTCCGACCCGGCGTCAGCCGGCCTGATCCCGGGTCCGTTCGCCACGGCGTTCTCCTTGCCTGGAAAGCCATCCGTCGCGCGCCCGGGGGCCACACCAAAGGACGCACCGCCACGCAGGTGCGCACAAACCATGCGCCCACACCCTTCCGGGGCCGCTAACCCCAGGGCGGGCCGGGCCGTAAGAAAATTTTGTCCCACCGTGTTTTCTTGTTCGAGATCACTGCTTTTTTGTGCGCGCCGAAATCAGACGGTGTCACCCCTCGGCCCCAAGCGTTCAAGGTGTGGCACCCGGCCAACCTTTAACCCGTCTCGCGGTCCCTCTACACTGGACCCCGGCATGACGATGTTCGCCCCCGCCACCCCGCCCGACGAGACCGAACGCCTCGCCGACCTCCGGGCCCTGTCCATCCTCGGCACCCCGCCCGACCGACGCTTCGACGAGGTGGTCAACCTCACCCAACGCGTCTTCAACGCCCCCATCGCCTACATCGCCCTGATCGACGCCGACCGGCAGTGGTTCAAGTCCGCCGTCGGCCTCGACGTCGAGCAAACGCCCCGCGAGCGCTCGTTCTGCGGCCACACCATCCTCCGCCCCGACGCCCTGATCATCGAGGACACCCACGCCGACCCCAAGTGGGCCGACCACCCCATGGTCCGCGGCGACCCCTTCGCCCGGTTCTACGCCGGCCACCCCCTCCGCTCCGACCAGGGCCGCAACATCGCCACCCTCTGCATCATCGACACCGACCCCCGCCCCTTCACCGAGGGCGACCGCCACACCCTCCGCGAGCTCGCCGCCCTCGCCGAGACCCAGGTCAACCTCGTCGACCTCATCTCCGCCCAGCGCCAGGTCCTCGACGCCCGCAAAGCCCTCCAGGCCGAGCTCGCCGAAGCCGAGGCCTACGTCCGCTCCTTCCTACCCCCCCGAACCGTCGACATCCACGCCACCGAACGCACCGACTACCAGTTCATCGCCTCCTCCCGGCTCGGCGGCGACCTCCTGGGCTTCGAGCACCTCGACGACGACCACTTCGGCACCTTCCTCCTCGACGTCACCGGCCACGGCGTCGGCTCCTCCCTCCTCGCCGTCTCCGCCGGCAACGCCCTCCAATCCCCCAACTTCCCCGCCGACCGACGCGACCCCGCCGCCACCCTCGAAGCCCTCAACCAGGCCTTCCCCATGGAACGCCACCGCAACAAGTTCTTCACCATCTGGTACGGCGTCTACCACCGCCCCTCCCGCACCCTCACCTACGCCACCGCCGGCCAC
>JBCBSA010000435.1:0-2208 GCA_039819425.1 Planctomycetota bacterium | reverse complement strand
CCTGCTTGTACAGGACCACGAGGTTCAGATACGCCGCCATGTCTTCCAGCCGCCGCTTCACGGCCGGCGATTCGTTCGCGCCCGCGTCGAGCGCCGCCCGCGACACCTCCACCACCGAGGGCACGTCGCCCGGCCGGGCGTTGCGCAGCCACGCCACCTTGTTCACGTTCACCGAGAGCTTCGTCGCCATCCCCGCGAACCTATCACACCGCCCCCGGAAGTGCGCCACGCTCAGCCGCCGGACGATCGGCAGAAACCTCGGTCGGTTTCCTGACGGGTTCGTCGTCCGTCAGCCCCAGGAACAGCTGCCGGTACGCCAGGAAACTCACCAACGCCATCAACGGCACCGTCACGATCCCCGCAAACGGCACGATCTGCGTCGCCAGCAGCACGAAGAACACCAGCCGCAGCCCCCACTTCATCAGCAGGTTCCGCCCCCACGGCACGTACCGCCGCAGCGGCGCGACCAGCGTCAGCCGGTAAAAAATCACCGCCGGGATCACCCCCACCACCCACACCGCCCCCAGCAGCCCGCACACGATCAGCACCAGCGGCAGCCGCTGCGCCACCCGGTTCACATAGCCCCGCACGAACTCGGGGTCGCCGAACGAATCGACCCCGCAGACCGGGCAGTACTGCCGCGGCCGACGCTCGTCGAGTTTCTCGGCGCACCACGCGCACCGCCGCGCCGCCGCCAGCTGGTGCGGCTGCGTCTCGAGGTCCGCCGGGTCGTCGACGTCCGACTGCCCCAGCCAGCCCACGTCGCAGACGTTCTCGTTGACCATCCGGCAGTGCCCGCACCCCATCGCGCAGCGGTACATCAACTTCCCGCAGTTCACGCACGGCACCCGCGACGCCTCCTCCTTCCGGTGCGCCCACCACCGAAGCAACGCCACCAGCCCCGCCGCCAGCCCGATCAGCGCCAGCATCACCAGCGGGAACAGGATCAGCAGGAACAGCCCGAAGGCCGCCCACAAATCCTCCGCCCAGCTCACCAGCCGCTGCACCCCCAGGTCGTCGTCCTGGTCCGCGTCGATCACCAGACCCACCAAAAACGACCGCGTCGTCGCCACGAAGAACGTCCCCACCGCCGTCACCCCCGCCACGAACCCGCCCCAGATCGACCCGAAGCTCACCCCCACCAACACGCTCGCCAACACCACACCTTCACCCGGTAACACGCCGATGACCCCTTCGGCGAACTCCGCGTCGCTCGCGGACCACACCCCGAACATCGTCAACGCCGCCATCGCCGGCTTGGCGTACTGGTCCACCTCGTTCAGGAGCGCCCGCGCGTCGGCGTTCTTCGTCGCCGCGATCTCCAGCGCCGCCAACAGCCCCAGGATCGTCACGCACGCGTCGCTCGTGAACCACGACGGCGCCCCCGTGATCCCCAGCGCCTTGAGCATCCCCACGTCGTCCAGCCCCCACCCCGGCCCCCAACGCATCACCACCGCCGCCACGAACGCCGGCACGAAGGCCCGCGACGCAAACAGCCCCATCGAACCCAACGCCTGAATAAGAAGACTTCCGCCCATGCCCGTATGTTAATCCGCCCCGTCTCCCGGATCAGCAAGAACCCTCGACGAAATCCTCACCCCTCGCTCAGCACCACCCGCACCGAATCCGGCTCCTCCTCCGCCCCGCCCACCATCAACACCAACATCAACGACCAAAACAACAGCACCAGGTTCTGCACCGGCAGCTGCAACGCCAGCGGCAGGCAATAGATCACGCACACCGCCGGCGTCCACACCGCCCAGTTGCTGATCAGCACCGGCACCACCCGCCGCCGGTACCACGCCCCCAGGGGCCGGGGCCACTTCCCCTCCCGCCGCATCCGCGCCGCCGAGAACCCCGCGTCCTTCCAGTCGTAGCCCAGCACCGTCGTCGGCACCGCCCACAAGATGACCCACGGCCCCATGTCGATCAACACCTTCAACGCCACCACCCCCACGCTCGGCTGCTCCCCCAGCAGCCACCCCAGCCCGCGATACAAGAGGTCGATCTCGAACCCCTTCCACCCCCACAACACGCACAAAAAAAACAGGTGCGTCCACCGCGTCTGCGCCCGGTACCGCGCCCGCAGCCGCTGCACCGCCCACGGCAGCGCCCCCCCGAACAACGCCGTGCTCACCACCGCGAACGGCCAGCCCACCGCCAGCTTCCAGTCTCCTAATCGCGTCAGCCCCGCGTTCTGGACGGTGC
>JBCBSA010000434.1:0-2219 GCA_039819425.1 Planctomycetota bacterium | reverse complement strand
ATCGACGGTCAGCCGACACCTGAAGCTGCTCAGCGACGAAGGCTGGCTGACGAGCCGGCGACAGGGGACGACAAACCTGTATCGCGTGGTGCTCGACGAGCTCGACCCCGCCCAGCGGGACTTGTGGGTCTTGACACGGCGGCAGGTCGCCGACTGGCCGACGCTGGCCCAGGATGAAGTCCGGCTGGCGGCGCGTTTGGCCGAGCGGGCGGGGGATACGCGGTCCTTCTTCGACGGCGCCGCCGCGGGCTGGGACCGGACCCGGCGCGAGCTCTACGGCGACCGCTTCGGGTTCGACGCGCTGCTCGCCTTGCTGCCGTCGGAGTGGACCGTGGCCGACTTCGGCTGCGGGACCGGCTCGCTGGCCGCGGAGCTCGCGCCACACGTCGGCCGGGTCATCGGCATCGACAACAGCGACGCCATGCTGGCCGCCGCCGCCGAACAGACCGCCGGGTTCGACCACGTCGAACTCCGCCGCGGGGAGTTGACCGACACGCCGCTCGACGAAGCGTCCTGTGACGCGGCGTTGTGCGTGTTGGTGCTGACTTATCTCGAGGCCGACGGAGTGGCCGCCGCGGTCGGCGAGTTGTATCGCGTCCTGCGGCCCGGCGGCAAAGCGGTCGTGGTGGATTTGCTGCGGCACGACCGCGACGATTTCCGCCGCGATTTGGGGCAGCGTTCGATGGGCTTTACGCCCGACCAGTTGTCTGAGTTATTGACCGACCGAGGTTTCTCCGACGCCCGTTGCCGCCCGCTGTCACCCGCTCCCGACGCCAAGGGGCCCGCACTCCTCTTGGCACAAGCAACCCGTTAAAACTTCTTCGAGCCGATTTTCACACCCCAAACCCTTCGGAGTTCTCATGACCGCCCTCGCCACCCCCGCAACCGACCCCCTCGCCGACCTGCCGACCGTCGAGACCCGCAACGGTCTGGACTTCAAGGTCGCCGACCTCTCACCCGAGACCGTCGAGTTCGGCCGGCAGGAGATCCGCCTCGCCGAGGAAGAGATGCCCGGCCTCGTGGCCATCCGCGACGAATACCGCGACGCCCAGCCCCTCGCCGGCAAGCGGATCATGGGCAGCCTGCACATGACCATCCAGACGGCCGTGCTGATCGAGACGCTCGTTGAGCTCGGCGCCGACGTCCGCTGGGTCTCCTGCAACATCTTCAGCACCCAGGACCACGCCGCCGCCGCGGTGGTGGTTGGTCCGAGCGGCACGCCCGACAAGCCCAAGGGCGTGCCCGTCTTCGCCTGGAAGGGCGAGACGTTGGCCGAATACTGGTGGTGTACCGAGCGTGCCCTCGACTTCGGGGACAACGGGAACTTGGGCCCGCAACTCATCGTCGACGACGGCGGCGACGCCACGATGCTCATCCACAAGGGCGTCGAGTTTGAAAAGGCCGGCCAGGTCCCCGGCCGCGACACCACCGACAACGCCGAGTTCAAGGAAGTCCTCAGCACCCTCGCCCGTTGCCTCGAAGCCAACCCCACCCGCTGGCAGTCCGTCGCCGCCGCCTGCCGCGGCGTCTCCGAAGAGACCACCACCGGCGTCCACCGTCTCTACGAGATGCAACGCGACGGCAAGCTCCTGTTCCCCGCCATCAACGTCAACGACTCCTGCACCAAGAGCAAGTTTGACAACCTCTACGGCTGCCGCCACTCGCTCATCGACGGCCTCTTCCGCGCCACCGACGTCATGCTCTCGGGCAAGGTCGCGGTTGTCTGCGGCTACGGCGACGTCGGCAAGGGCTGCTGCCAGAGCCTCCGCGGCCAGGGCGCCCGCGTCATCGTTACCGAGATCGATCCGATCTGCGCCCTGCAGGCCGCCATGGAAGGCTACGAAGTGACCACGCTCGAAGACGCCCTCGAAGAGGCCGACGTCTTCATCACCACCACCGGCAACTTCAACATCATCACCGTCGACCACATGCGGCGGATGAAGGACAAAGCCATCGTCGGCAACATCGGCCACTTCGACAACGAGGTCGAGATGGCCGAGCTCGAGAAGGTCGCCGCCCGCACCAACATCAAGCCGCAGTACGACGAGTTCACCTTCGACGACACCCCCGGAAGAGACACCCACAGCGTCCTCGTCCTCGCCGAAGGGCGGCTGCTCAACCTCGGATGCGCGACGGGCCACCCCTCGTTCGTCATGTCCGCCTCGTTCACCAACCAGACGATCGCCCAGATCGACCTGGCCCTGAACGCGCGTTCAGGG
>JBCBSA010000433.1:0-2227 GCA_039819425.1 Planctomycetota bacterium | reverse complement strand
GGAACATCGGCGGGATGCCGCCCTTGATGCACAGCGTCGCGCAGGCCTTGTGCATCAAGGGCGGCATCCCGCCGATGTTCCTGACGCGTGACCGCGACGGCGGGCGGGAGCTGTACCTGTTGACCGACGCCGAGGGCGGGGCGGTGTTCGACCCGATCGAGCCGTACATCGCCGACGCGATCGAGGCCGAGGGCGTGATCGAACGCCACGGCGACCTGTCGTGGTTCCGCATCGAGCCGGCGACGATCCGGCGACTGGATTGATGACCCCGGCGTCGGGTCACGGGTGTGCTCAGAACACCCAGCTGAGTACGACGAGTTCGAGGGCGATGAACCCGGCGATGATCCCCGCGATGAGTAGGGTGCGGCGGCCGGTCACCCAGCGCTCGCCCGAGGGCGGCGGCACCATACGGAGTTGGCCCTCGCCGGCGGTGGGGCAGTGGGCCGGGGCGTAGCCGCGACGGGCCTGGTCCTGGATGATGGCGATGATGAGGTTGGCGTCGAAGGCGGTGAGGCCAAACATCTTGCCCATCTTGATCAGCCGCTCACGCTTGGCCGGCGGCAGGACGCTGCCTTCGAGCTGCTCGGCGACGCGAACGGCCAGGACCCAACGCGGGTCGGCGGTGCCGGCGATGGCGTCGCCGTCGGTCGGCGTGAGGTCGGGCTTTACCACCGCCCCGGCCCCGACCAGCCGCAGCCGCGGCCGACCGTCGGCGGACGCCCCGTCGGCCTTGGGTGGGGCCGCACCCGGCTCAGGCGTCGTGTCGCCCCCGCGGACCAGCCGCGGCGCACCCAGCCGGCGGCGGGCGGCGGCGAGCGTGGCGACGGCGGCGGAATGAGCGTCGGATGGAGCCATCGGAAAACAGTTGAGAGCGATCGGCCGGAAAACTTTAAATTTTTCCCCCAAAAGTTTACCACGGGCATTCAGAAATCCCACCCAAAAGCGACGAAATGTCCGATAAGCCGCTCCGCAGCTCATCAGACCGGGATTCCACTAGGTCAAAAGCCCATCGGGTGATATGCTGAGATCGACCTGGCTAAGGGCTCTGGGAGAGAGTTAGCCGGGTTCCATGTCGATTTTGGACTGAGGGAATGGCGATGAAAACGACGGTCAGCGTATTGGCGTGCCTGTTGATATGCGTGGGGTGGTCGACACGCCGGGCTCCAGGCCGACCGGTGCCGCTGTGGCGTCAGGCGGCGACGGCATCGATCGAAGCGTCCCGCCCGGCCACGCCGCCGCTGATCGCCACGGGTGCCGGGGTGGAATTCGCCGCGTTGTCGGCCGACGACGCACCGGATATCGCAGCGCAGGGGCCCGCCGGTGTTGAGTGATTGACCGCCGGCGGGACTGCTTGGGCGTAGGGGGCAGCGGGATTAAGCGTCGGACGCGGTGTCGGTCACTTCGGCGTAGCGGCCGACGAAGAAGAAGAATTGTTGCGACTCACCTCGGCCGTAGGCGCCGAATCCGGTGATGGTGTAGGTGCGTCGGCCCGCGTCGTCGACCTCGACGCGCTCGCGGAAGGTCTCGACGCGACCGGGCGTATCGCCGTGCCAGAACAGGTAGCCGTCGGTGAACGTGCCGAAGTGCTTGGAGGACTCGCCGGTGCTCTTGTCGACCTCGCAGACCAGTCGGCCGTTGGCGTCGGCGTAGTTGCGGGCCTCGGCGGTCACGACGTTGCCGTCGGGGTCGGTCTCGACGAACTCCGCCCGCTGGATATCTCCGTCCCACCAGTAGCGTTGACGCACGTCGAGGGTCGTCTGCTTCTCGCCGTTCTGGCCGTAGACGATGAATTCGCCGTGCCACGTACCGGTCCAGGGGTCGAGGATCTCGCGCGGCGTCGGCTCGGCGGCCGCCGTTGCGCCCATCAGCGCGGAGGCCAGCAAGCCCACGCCGACGGCGACGCCGGCCAGGTACAGCCCGGCCCTTGATCGGGGCTTGGTGCGTTCGGAGACGTTCGTGGGGATGCGGCACATGCGGGGTTTCCTTTTCACGATAACTGCCGAAGCATAGGAGCACGGCACGCCCGGAACCGGCGGGAATCATTCGGCTTTTCCGCATATTAATGGTGGGTGACTTCTCTCTTCCCCGGTGGCCGAACAATGGTTTCGACGCGTCGCCGTTTTCTTCGGCGGACCGCGGTGATGCTGGTGCTGCCGGCGTTCGTCTCACGCTTGCGATACGGGGCCTCGCCGTGGGTCGGCCGCCCCGCCCCCGCACAACCCGAGAC